>NZ_PPRG01000003.1 GCF_002902625.1 Staphylococcus devriesei | reverse complement strand
AACTTTGGAAAAGATAATCAAGAAGGTCTTGGCGAAGTGACAGTTGATGAAATCAAACAACATATTGCTGATAATCAATTTGCGAAAGGAAGTATGCTTCCTAAAGTTGAAGCTGCATTACAATTTATTGAGAAACATCCTGACGGCAGTGTACTTATCACATCATTAGCAGATTTGGGAGATGCGTTAGAGGGTAAGATTGGTACATTAATTACAAAATAACGATTAGATAGTTTAACTGTTGAAGCAGTGATTATACCCCTATATATTAAATAAATAAGTAAAACCTGAGCTTAACGTATGTGATTTACATAGTTAAACTCAGGTTTTTGAAATTAAAGAGAATGATTTAAGCTAAGGTCGAAAAATCCTATTATTATGATACAGTATGAAAGTACTCTTGATTGAAGAAATACATAATAAAATATTAAATAGCTATATATCTTTTTCTAAAATGACAATCAAAATTAAATTTATTAAAAAATAAAGATGTCTTACATTAGGTTATTAAAGGAGGGACATAGATGAAGCAAGTATATTTTCATCATGTGGAACATAGTAAGGTGCAAAAGCAATCTAAATTGACTTTATGGGCAACACTCTTAATTACTTTGTTTTTTACAATTGTAGAATTTGTAGGAGGGTTCGTATCTAATTCTTTAGCTTTATTGTCTGATTCATTTCACATGTTAAGTGACGTACTTGCATTAGGGTTATCTATGTTAGCTATTTACTTTGCGAGTCGTAAGCCAACAGCACGGTTCACTTATGGTTATTTGCGTTTTGAAGTGCTAGCGGCTTTTTTGAATGGTTTAGCTTTATCAGTGATTTCTATTGGGATTTTTTACGAAGCTATCATACGTATCATTTATCCCAAACAAGTTGAAAGTGGTTTAATGCTTGTTATTGCTATAGTTGGTTTAATCGTAAATATTGTACTAACTATTATTCTAATGCGTTCTTTAAAGAATGAACAAAATATAAATGTTCAAAGCGCTTTATGGCATTTTATTGGGGATTTATTAAATTCAGTTGGCGTGATTTTAGCAGTCTTATTAATACATTTCACAGGTATTCAGTTATTTGACCCTATATTAAGTATACTAATTTCAATCATTATCTTTAGAGGTGGTTATAAAATTGTGCGTAATGCTTGGATGATATTGATGGAGTCTGTGCCAAAAGATTTAGATACAGATGATGTTATGAAGACAATTAAGACTGTTCCTGGAGTTATAGATGTTCACGAATTTCACTTATGGAGTATTACCACAGATCAATACTCTCTAAGTGCACATATTGTCTTAGATAGTAGAAGTAGTAAAGAGGCGTTTGTTCATATTAATGCCATAGAAGAATTATTGAAGGAAAAGTATAGATTAGCACATACGACACTACAAATAGAACATTTGGATATTAATCATCTTGATGAACCTTATTTTGATAAGATTAAGCATAAGCAAGATTAATTTAAATCAAGCCATAATCAATGTGAGCGTGTTGCAAAGCGTTTAAAATAGGAAATAAAGTATAAATAATATCGTTTTATGAGGCAAACCTCTAGTAGTATTAATGATTTAGAGATTATATTACACAAACTGTAAGTTAATTAGATATTATTTAAAAATCCCCTCACTATTGCGAGTAGTGAGGGGATTGGTGCATATATGCATATAATCTTCGTTAAGTGTATTATAACACCTTAATAGTCAGAAGTACAAAGTTATATTAAGTTTTTCAGATTTTATACTTTAACTAAAGATTTGAGAGTTCTATACTCTTAGCAACTTCATCACTGATTGAAATATTGAAAGATACATGATTCTCAATCTTTAGTAGCTTAGTAATTAAACTTTTTTACGATTGATAACCCTATTATTAAATTATTGTATTAACATAGTGTTACTTATCGGAAACCCTATGCAACCAAGACGTATAAGAGAGTATAATATAAAAGTCGCCTATATCTCTCAGGCGTCAATTTCGACGTAGAGAGGGGGTGCATATCAAATGTTAGAATGTTTTGTTAACGTTATAACCACAATAATAAGTGGTTGCATTATTGCGTTATTTACGCATTGGCTACGTAATCGCAATAATAAATAGGTGATATAGCCAAACCCAAAAATCCCCTTACTACGGACATAGTAAGGGGATTTGGTGCATATATGCTAGAATGTTTTGTTAGGTGTATTATAACATCATAGTATAGAGGAATGCAAATCGGTATCTATATAGGAGGATGAAATAAGATAGAGAATATTATAGGAATTCTAACAATAATTTTCTTTATTGCAATGACTATCACTTTTACTTTTGCGGCTATACTTTATAGAAGAATCACATATTAGGCATAATCAAAAAATCCCCTCACTACTCGTAATAGTGAGGGGATTGGTGCATATAATGCACGAAGCTCTTGTCATATAGATTATAACTCTAAATAGTAGAAAAACGCAAAATACCAATTTAAATTTTTTTACATATAATTTTGCACCAAAGTCTAGGGCATCAATATGCAAAATGTCCTGTCTTTAAGGTCCACTAATACATTTCTATCACCACTACCTAAAATTTCTATCGTCGCTTCCAAATAAACCGGCATTATTAACTTAAAATAAGATCGACAAGTTCGTCGGCGGTAATATTGCCAAAGTAGAAGTTTAGGTTGATACTGTTTAATCGTGCGAATAAATCTGCTTTAACCATACGTGTGCCGACTAAGTGTGCTTCGACATCAATTATGTTGCCTTGACCGAAGAAATCGCCAAAGATACTACAAGCGGCAATGCGGTTATGTTCAATGGATAATGAAATATCTATCGTGCCACTATTAAAACGTTCATTACGGTTGTATTCATAACGTGGTGAACGACCATAATTCCATTCCCAATTATCATACTTTTCAGCGACTAATTGATCGATGCCAGCCCAATCTTCCTCGGTTAATTCATAGCGTTTGGCCTCTTTAATGTCATTGATTCCCATAATTTGAGTAATAATTAAATCTTTGAATTCATCGATAGTAATGTTCCGATATTTAGGGTCTAATGAATCTCTAATTTGACCAACACGGGCGCGTACGGATTTTATTCCTTTAGATTCAATTTTCTTACGGTTTGGTTTTAATACGTTAACCATCGCTTCATAATCGACATCAAGGAGTAGGGAATACCCGCCATAAATTCGATTATTTAATAATGTCATCGCTGCACCTGATATTTTTTTATCATTTAAAGATAAGTCATTACGGCCACTTTGAATTACTTCAGTCGCACCTAAGTTATGTAATGCTTGAATAGCTGGGCGATAGAAACGTTGGAAGTCACCATAAATAGAAGTATCTTGCTCTAAAATGCAACATACATTTACGGCGCCATCATCAACATACACGGCGCCACCACCTGTATCACGACGCACAACTTTAATGTCATGGTCATCTACATAATCTTGGTTAATTTCTACAGCCGTATTTTGAAAACGGCCAATCTCTACTTTAGGTTGGCAGTAGTAAGGTAACAAGATATCTTCGTCTAAAAAGAGATTATTATTAATATAAACCTGCATTGCTAAGTTGACGGCGCCATCATCGATATACTTTCCATTACGAATAGGTTCTATTAAATACATGATTTTGCTCTCCTAGATTGCTAATATTTTATGAACTTTTTTAATTAAGTATGAAATATCTTTATCTAAATGAATGGTTCTATCTTGAATTGCTTTTGGAACGTGGTAATCTTTTTTATTTAAAGTCACGAATATGGCGTTAGGGTTCTCACGCGTCATACGATGGAATGGATGCTTAATGAATTGAGGAGTCGTATAGCCTACGCCAATTTCTAAATAGGCTACCTTATCACCTTTATGCTCTTCGAGAAATTCATTATAGCGATTTAATTGCTCATGAAATTCTTCATCTTCTACCATACCGACCGCAGCTTTACGCTTATTGATTTCCATTGGTGCATCGCATTTAGGACAACGAGGGATAAGCTCATATGGGACTTTCATATTTTCTTGTTTAGCGACCATTTCACGAATCGCATCTTCATCTCGATAGGTTTGTGCATGACAATGTTGACTACATTGCCAGAGAATATACTTACCTTGCATGTGAAAGACTCTACTTTCATCAAAACATGCAAATTCAATGCCATTATCTGCGTTAGTAGTAATGATGAAGTAGTCATACATATATTTAAGTAAATCTCTAAGTCTAAGGTAAGAAGGACCCACGGGTTGCTCTAAAAAAATTAGTTTTACGAAACGACTTTGGAAAGCCCAATATTCTTGCCAGCTTTCAAAAGAATGTAAACTCGCTTGTAACATATCCAAGAAATTATATTTTTCGATAAAATCCGGAAAATTTTTCGTGAAACGGTCACCGACATAAGTATAACCGTCTGATGCTGACATCCCAGCACCTATCCCAATAACCAAAGCATCGGATTCGGCAAAGACTTGAGCCAACACGTCGGCTTGAGAGGTCTTTTTATCATGTGCTAGAGTCAGGGCAGTCCATTGGTCATTTGTCATATTGATCGAAAGCCTCCTTGTAAAGGGCCCAATCTTTATCGCTAAACACGTTAAAGATAACGTTAATAGATGAGTCTGTTTCTCGTAAATATGTCATTGTAGTGTCAATCGCGATACGGCATGCTTCCTCTTGAGGGAAACCAAAGACGCCTGTTGAAATAGAACAGAAGGCGAGATGACGTAAGCCGTGCTCATCAGCTAGCTCTAAACAACTACGGTAACAACGTGCTAATAAATCTTTATTCATTTGAGACACAGGACGCTTACGAATTTGCGGTCCAACTGTGTGCAATACATAGTTGGAAGGTAAGTTGTAGGCCGGCGTGATTTTCGCTTTGCCGACACCTTCTTTACGACCCTGTTCTTCAATAATCTTTGCACAATCTAATCGCAATTGAACTCCCGCTTTAGTATGAATAATATTATCAATACAATCATGGTTCGCTTGCATGCAGCCTAAGAAACGACTGTTCGCTGCATTCACAATACCATCTACTTTAAGCGTCGTAATATCGCCTTGCCATAAATAAAGTTGCGTTCCTAAGATAGGGTCTAAATCATTTAAACGAGTTAAATCTTGTTGGTTATTAAGTGTAGATAAATATGCATCTTGAACATCGATATATTCCGCACTAACAGGCTCTGGTGGACGTATATTCGCTAGCCCACGATAACACTCCCATTGTGCTTCGTCAGTGTCAGGGAAGTCTAAAGGCTTATCTCCATAACGTTCTTCCCACATAGATTGAATAAGATAAGCAAGACGTTCTTGTTGTGTATCTAGCATTTAGTCTTCGTCCGATTCCGGTAAAGCATTATAAGCATCTTCATCTACATCTTCTAATTTTACTAACCAGTTTTCTTCTGCTTTTTCAGAATTTAAAATTGCAGGTTCATCTTCTGCTTTCGTATTACGTTCAACGATTTTACCAGCAAGTGGTGATTGCACATCTAATACCGTTTTAGACGCTTCAATACTCACAATTTCATCGTTGACACTCACTTCATCTGGTCCCATAAATTCTACATAACCCACTGTACCAATATCATCCTGCAATTCAGGTGTCATGCGATAAATATATTGGTTGCCTACTTTTTCAACAAATAAATAATTAGCTAATTTAGCCATGTCATAACTTCCTTTCTATATCTATAAATACGCGTGTGCTAATAATTCAATAGTACGACAGCGTTGTTCAATGCCCGGTAATAACGGTACAACTAAGACTTCATCGGCTTCAAATTCTTGAATCATCGCATCCAAGCGAGGCTTTACCTGTTCTAATGTACCCGCTAAGATACGTGCACGGTGTTGCGCGATAACACGTTCGTCACGCTCACTAAGTTTGTAATGTTGCGCAGTTTCAATAGATGGGAAACGCTCAAATTCCGCAAACTGACGCTTACCTAATAACCAAACGTCCAATGCATGTAATAGCTGTTGCGCCTCACCTTCATCATCCGTCACAATCACGAACGTCGTTAACATTACCTTAGGCGCCATGTTTAACGCTGTTTTTTGAAAATGATCGCGATACGTCGCAAGGCTGTTCTTGGCCGCTTCTATTTTATCCTCACTAGGTAGTAAAAATGTACCTAACGTATAGCCCATTCCTTGCATAGCAGCAAGCTTAGCAGAACGTTGACTTGTACTTAAGAGCCACATTTCCGGATGGCGAGAGAGTTGCGGTTGCACAATAACCTTGCCAACACGTTGTTCATCAGATGGACTTGTTAAGTAATGACGCAAATCTTCAATACTTTGCGCGTAATCGAGGTACGCGCTTTTATCTTCATCCATAGCGCGTTTAACAACAGTAGTTCCAGGATTATTCCCAATGCCTAGATCTACACGGTTAGGATGTAATGCCTCTAACATTTTAAATTGTTCCGCTACTTTAAAGGGACTGTAGTGTGGCAACATCACGCCACCAGAACCTAGTTTGATAGATTCTGTGTGGTTAAGTAAATGCAACATGAGTAGTTTAGGACTACTACCTGCAAAGGCAGGAACGTCATGATGTTCCGTTAACCAAAAGCGATGATAGCCTAGTTGATCTGCCAACTTCGCTAGTCGCGTCGTATCTTGTAACGCTTGTTCTGCGTTTTTACCTTCATCAATTAAGGCGTAATCTAAAATACTTAACTTCATGTCGCGTTCATCTCCAAAACGTACTGTTTCCCTTTTATAATACCCACTACTATTTTAACGTGTTTAACGAAAATTTGTTAACTTTTGATTTTTATCACACACTTTTCCCGGGGAATAGAATATGAGCGAGTAGCGTTCTGTCTTATAGTGTTCACAAACAAGTCGATTGAGTATTATGAGAACGCATGGTAATTTGAATTTAAGAGATAAAATACGAAAGAGGATGTCATCACATGTCAAACTACGCACCATTACTTCAACCTATCACGTTACCCAATGGTATAAAGCTATCAAATCGTTTTGTCTTGTCTCCAATGACTACCAACTCATCGACCAAAGAAGGGCATATTACTGATGAAGATTTACGCTATGCGCTACGACGTGCAGATTCTGCTCCCTTACAAGTTACTGGCGCAGCGTACATAGAACCGTATGGCCAGTTATTCGAATATGGTTTTAATATTTCTGATGATGATTGTATTCCAGGTTTGAGAAAAGTGGCACAAGCCATGAAACAAAATGGTAATAAAGCGATTATTCAACTCGCACATGCGGGACGCTTTTCAACGACAGCAATCATGAACTATGGCAAAGTCTACGGACCGAGTTCGATGACGTTACATTCACCAATTCAACATGAGGTAGAGGAGATGTCAGTCGCTAAGATTCATGAAGTTATTACACAATATGCGAATGCCACGTCACGTGCTATTCAAGCTGGATTTGATGGTGTTGAGATTTCGGTAGCGCAACGTTTACTTATTCAAACCTTCTTTTCAACATTCTCAAACCAACGTCACGATGAATATGGGGTCGATACATTGGAGAATAGGGCACGCTTTGGTCTAGAGGTAATGACGGCAGTACAAAAAGTCATTAATGACGAAGCACCTGATGATTTCATTTTCGGATATAGAGCGACACCCGAGGAAACAAGAGGTAATGATTTAGGGTATACGGTTGATGAATTTAATCAACATTTAGATTGGGTAATGGATGTAGCTTCTATCGATTATTTAGCAATTGCCAGTTGGGGACGTAATATTTATCAGAATAAGACACGTACGCCGGGCAAACATTATGGACGTCGTGTTAATCAAGTGGTTTATGAGTATTTAGATGGACGCGTACCGTTAATTGCGAGTGGTGGCATTAATTCGCCAGAGGCTGCGTTAGATGCTTTGGAAAATGCGGACATGGTAGGCATGTCATCCCCATTTGTAACAGAACCAGATTTCGTACACAAACTTGCAGAAGGGCGAGTACAAGACATTGATTTGCATATTCAGCCTGAGGATTTAGATGAACTGGCGATTCCACATGCAGCGTTCAAAGATATCGTCCAAATGATGGACTATGGCCAAGGGCTTGAAAAGAAAACACGTGATGAATTACGTAAACTAGAACAAAACTATGATAATAAATAGGTAAATGAAAACTACATTGATATAAAAATGACATCAATGTAGTTTTATTATATTATTTTTAATGTAAACTTATAATTATAAAAAGTTTACATTATATAGTTTATCGAAGACATTGGGTAATTTTAAAAGGTAAGGAGTAAGAGATAACATGACATTAAACTTAGCACAACGTATCTTAAATCAAGAGGCGTTAACTAAAACAGAAGCGTTAGAATTATTTGAGAATCCAAACATCGACACATTCGACTTATTACATGAAGCGTATATTGTAAGAAAGCATTATTACGGCAAGAAAGTAAAATTAAATATGATTTTAAATGCGAAGAGTGGCATTTGTTCAGAAGACTGTGGGTATTGTGGTCAGTCTGTAAAAATGAAACAAAAACAGAGATATGCCTTAGTAGAATCAGAAAAGATTAAAGCTGGAGCTCAAGTCGCTTCGGATAATCATATTGGAACGTATTGTATCGTAATGAGTGGGCGCGGTCCTACAAATAAAGAAGTGAATCATATTTGTGATACCGTACAAGATATTAAAGAGCTACATCCTCAACTTAAAATATGTGCGTGCTTAGGATTAGTGGATGAGGAGCAAGCAGATAAACTGAAAGAAGCGGGGGTTGATCGCTATAATCATAACTTAAATACTAGTGAACGCTATCATGAAGAAGTGGTAACGACGCATACATATCAGAATCGTGTAGATACAATTGAAATTATGAAAGAACATCATATTTCGCCATGTTCAGGCGTCATCTGCGGTATGGGGGAAACGCAAGAAGATATTATTGACATGGCCTTTGCCTTAAAAGCGATTGATGCCGATAGTATTCCAATCAACTTCTTGCACCCGATTAAAGGTACAAAATTTGGAGGCTTAGATTTACTATCACCGATGAAGTGTTTGCGGATTATCGCTATGTTTAGATTGATTAATCCAACAAAAGAAATTCGTATTGCCGGTGGACGTGAAGTGAATTTACGTTCATTACAACCTTTAGCACTACAAGCAGCTAATTCTATTTTTGTAGGAGATTATTTGATTACCGGAGGCCAACCAAACGAACTTGATTATCAAATGTTAGAAGATTTAGGCTTCGAAATTGATGGGTAAAGCATAGTGAATCGTTTTTAAAGTGAGGTGTTAGATGTGCTTCAAGATAAAGAAAGCACAAGATTGTTATATCAAGCAATTAGTGAATTGGCAGAAGAAATGGGACAAAATCAAATTGATACGAAGTCTGTAAGTTTGTTATTTTTAGATATGGACTTAGAACATGAAGTATTTGAAAACGTCTTTGGAGCATTTGTAAAATATGTGGCACATAGAAATGAAGAAGATATTGAATATAAAGACTTAATCGCATTAATTGACCAATCATTGCCAGAAGATCGCGAATTAGCACCCATTATAAAGAATCGTATTATTATAGGATTTGCTAATAATTATCTACCTATACTTAAACCGCTTGCAACTGATATTCAAAATGAAATGGGTATGAGCATTCAACCAGATTTAGATATATAAGAAAAAATAAAGTCCTTAAACACTTGTCTATTACAAGAATATAAGGACTTTTTATGTTATATAAACATGGAAACTTATTATAATTTACTGTTGATTTGATCGGCTTTACGATTAGCTGCGGCTGCATCACGACTGGCACTCGCTGCATAATCTCTAGCTGCAGCTGAATTGTCTGATGCTTTTTTAGCCCAAACTGCTGATATTGCTGAATTGGTTGCAGCAATATTTGAGGCATATCTTGCAGCTCGAGCATCGACACTCGCTTGTGACACAGTAGATAGAATTTGTTGTTGTTTATTTTCTAAACGTGCTTGGTGTGCTTCTGTTTCATATAAGTTGATAGCTTCTTTTAACGTATCCGCACGATGATTATAGAGATATTCAAACATTGATTGAAGTGCATGGAGATGAGCGTATTTCTCTGGAAATTCAATCCAAACAAAGTGTAGTACTGATAAAAAATAGTCTTGAAGGTAATTTCTATTGAAATCATCTTCAAGACTATAACTGTATGATTAGGAATGCATACTTACATTAAACCAATGACTTTCATCCATAATGAACCGATACCGAGCCAGATAATGAAATAAACCACACCTAGCACCAGGTTCATTAGCCACCAACGTTTTTGACTTACATAGCCTGCCGCATACAGAATAGGCGCTGGACCACTACTGTAATGAGTTGTCGAAGCCATTAAGTTACCGAAGAAACCAAGCATCAACGCACTAAATAATGGTGGTGCACCAGCAGCAACAGCTACCCCAAGTAACGCTGCATACATGGCACTTACGTGAGCAGTTGAACTCGCAAATAAGTAATGTGAATAGAAGTAGAAAATAACTAAAATCACAAGTACAATTGGCCAACTTAAGCCACCTAAACTATGGGCAATTGTACTACTTAACCATGGAATAAAGCCTAATTTATTCAATTGATCTGCCATCATAACAAGTACTGAGAACCACACTAGTGTATTCCAAGCACCTGTTTCATTAAGGATATCTTTCCAATTTAACACACCAGTAATAAGTAATAATGATAAAGCGATAAAGGCAGTTAATGTAGCTTCAATACCAATAAAGCTACCAGCTATCCAGAGTAAAAGGGCGATAATAAAAATACCAATCATGAACTTTTCAGTTTTAGAAATAGTGCCCATTTCTGAAAGTTCATTCTCAGCCCATCGCTTAGCGTCAGGCGTTTCTTTAATTGTAGGTGGATACATTTTGTAAATAATAAATGGCACCACAATTAGTGAAATTAAACCAGGAACGAGTGCAGCTAAGAACCAGTTCATCCATGTTAGATGAACGTTAGCCGTTTTTTCAGCCAAATTTTGAGCGAGGGGGTTACCTGCCATCGCTGTTAAGAACATTGCCGCAGTAATTAAGTTACCTTGGAATTCTGTAAATATTAAAAATGCTCCCATCTTACGTTCAGTGCCTTGTTTAGGGTCTGAGTCGAAAGATTTTGATAATGATTGAATAATTGGAAACATAATACCACCTGCACGTGCAGTATTACTAGGAGTAGCAGGCGCTAGGATTAAATCTACTCCGACTAATGAGTAGGCAAGACCGAGTGTCTTTTTCCCGAAAAGTTTCACGAACTGTAAGGCGATACGACGACCAAGTCCTGTCTTTACGAAACCTCTAGAAATAAAGAAGGCCATCGCAATAAGCCAGATACTAGGATTACCAAAACCTTGAACCGCTGTTTTAGTATCTACTACACCAACAAGCACGGTTAATGTGAAACCAAGGATTGAAACGGCACCAATTGTCATAGGTTGTGTAATACAAGCTATAATTGTACCAACAAAAATCGCAAACATCATCCAAGCTTGTAGGTTTAATGCTTCAGGTCTAAACGGTGCGAGCAAAGCAATAAGAATACCTACAACAAGTGGAAGTATAAATTTCTTATATTTTACTGAGTTCTCCATAGCCGAACCTTCTTTCTAAGATAATGAACATTTCATACAATAGAATAGACTTAATTTTGAACAATGTACAGAGGATGCAGAAAATTAATTGAGAATATTTCTCATTATTTTAAATATAGTTAATATAAAAAAGCAGGGCCCACATCTCGAGTAATTCCAAAGATTGTTTAGACCCGCTTCGATAGTATTTAAGATAGATTAAACGATATTTTAAAATTACATCATTAACAATTTAGAAATAGAAAATAAGAAGCTGTTGTATTATTTTCGATACTTATTAAATATACGAAATAATAAAGAGCGACAGCTAAAGACGATGAAAGGTAATAAACAATAGAGACTAACAATCATCCAATTATCATCTACTTTGAAAATAATGAAATATAAAATGAATAAGAATAGGGTCGATAATAAACCAAATAAAGGCATCAGTTCATAGTATTTTTGAATGTTACTTTTGTTCTTTTTCATTATCGTCATCCTTTTTAATTGAGATTTCTTTTGCGCGTTGTTCTAGAGGAATGGAATAATCTTTATCGTCGCTAATATAAGATATTTGGAAATGTTTCGTATGTTCTCAATGTAACGCCCGCATAATTGAAATCAATTCTTCTGTATGTCGTTCGTTACGAGTATAACTATAATTTTGAAAACTTACAAAATACCGTTTTTTATAAAATTAAGCATGAAAACTTTTTCCAAAACTAGAATTACGATAAATTCAAGAATGTGAAATGCTATAATTGATTACATTAGAAGAATTATTTAGAAAAGAAGGTCAAACATGTCAAAGTATGTCATTACTAATGGGAAGATTTATACAGAAACACACGTTATTGAACAAGGATATCTTGTAGTAGAAGATGGCAAAATCAGTGAAATCCAAGAAGGCCAATATACTGGTGAATTAGAACAAATTGATGCTAAAGGCCAAAATGTCTTACCGGGCTTTATCGATATTCATATTCATGGAGGCTATGGTGAAGATGCCATGGATGCATCATTTGAAGGTTTGAAACACTTATCTGAACAATTGTTATCAGAAGGCACGACTACATTTTTAGCGACAACAATGACACAGTCGGATGCCAATATTGAAAAAGCGCTAAAAAACATCGTTGCATATCAAGCGCAACAGCAAAGAGGCGAAGCATCTGAAATTGGAGGCATCCATTTAGAAGGACCATTTATTTCAGAACATAAAGTTGGCGCACAAAATCCTGAATTTGTGCAACGTCCGTCCGTAAATAAAATCCAACATTTCCAAGAAATCGCACAAAATCAAATTAAAATCATTACATTTGCGCCTGAAGTAGATGGTGCGCGTGAGACATTAAATGCGTTACATGACGACATTATCTTTTCAATGGGTCATACTGTTGCTACATTTGATGAAGCGAACGAAGCGGTTGAACGTGGCGCAAAGCATATTACTCATTTATATAATGCTGCGACACCATTTACACATCGTGATCCAGGTGTCTTCGGTGCTGCTTGGACAAATGAAGGATTGAACACAGAAATTATTGGTGACGGTATCCACTCACATCCAGCTTCTGTACAAATTGCTTATAAACAAAAAGGCAATGAACATATGTACTTAATTACTGATGCTATGCGTGCGAAAGGCATGCAAGATGGTGAATATGATCTAGGTGGTCAAAACGTAATCGTGCGTGGGCAAGAAGCTCGTTTAGCAAGCGGTGCCTTGGCAGGAAGTATTTTAAAAATGAATAATGGTTTGTATAATTTAATGAACTTTACTCATGACACGTTAGACAATTTATGGCGTGTGACAAGTTTAAACCAAGCTATTGCTTTAAATATCGATGACCATAAAGGGAGTTTAGCAGTAGGGAAAGATGCGGATATCGTCATTGTTGATAATAAGATTAAAGTTAATACTACGATTAAAGCAGGTACAGTTCATAATTATTAAGACTACCCGTAGTGTGGGAATTTTCATTTCTGAAAGCAGAATATCGTCTTACGATATAACTTCTCAATCAACTTATTTTCATAAGAACATATACAAGTTGTATACACTTTTATTCTAATAGGTTTGAAATAATACGTAGAGGTGTATATAACTATTGAATATATAAACATGACTTCATATAGAGAAAGAGGTGTGAGAAGATGCAACATGACTTGAGGTTCCCTAGCGCTAAAAATTTTTTCTCATCGTTAGCATGGCTAGCAATTATTGCTTTACTAGCGTGGACAGTGATTAATCTAATTGCAAATAGTAGATTTACTAAAGACTTCTCTATTGGTATAAACTTTAATCAGAACGATATTATCTTCGTAAGCACGTTTGCGATTATTGCAGTGGTAAGTTTAATTATTGCGCAAATTCTAAAAGTATTTAAACATTCATAAAAATGAGGCTAAGCCATTTCTATAGCGATGGTTTAGCCTCGATTTGTATATTTATAAATTCTTATAAATTGTATCGTCAACGATTACTTCTACATTTGGGTGGTTGTGTAGGATTGAAGCGGGCAGATTTTCTGATACTTCTTCATTTAATAGTCGCTTAATCGCATCACGTTTACGTTCGCCAAATGCTAGTAAAATAATACGTTTAGCACGCATAATTGAGTTTAACCCCATAGACACGGCTTGTTTTGGTACGTCTTCAATATTATCGAAATTAACGCTATTGGCTTTAATTGTAGATTCAGTTAGATCAACCACGCGTGTTTCACTATCGAAAGATGTCCCAGGCTCGTTAAAACCGATATGACCATTTTCCCCAATACCTAATAATTGAAGGTCGGGCTGGCCGATACGTTTTAAGCTTTCCTCATAACGTTGTGCTTCATCTTCTAAATCATCAACATTACCTTGAGGAATATGGATATTAGAAGTTTGCCAACTATCATTGTGATCAAATAGAAGTTGATGCATATATGTGTAATAACTCTGTGAATGCTTAGGTTCTAGACCAACATATTCATCTAAATTAAAAGTTTGGACGTGACTTAAATCGACATCATTAGCGTTCAATAATTCAGAAAAACGGGGATATACATCTGTCATAGTATTGCCAGTAGCTAAGCCTAAAATCGTTTTTGGCTGTGCTTGAATTAATTTTAAACATTCGATAGCGACATAATCACTTGCGATCTTTTTATCCTTCAAGTTAGTAACTCTCATAATATTAACGCCTCCATCATACGTGCATTATTCAGGTTGAACAGCTTGTATAAAACGTTCAGTAATTTGCTTAGGACGCGTAATAGCACCTCCTACTACTGTGCAATGTACGCCAAGATTAGTGACTTGTTTATACATTTCAGGGGTGATGACATTCCCTTCTGCAATCACTTTCGCATTCACTTTTTGTATTATTTCTTTTAAAAATTCAAAGTCATTTTCATAAAGAATATGACCTTTCGTATATGAAGTATACCCACGTAATGTTGTGCCAATGTAATCAAAGTTTAAATTATCTGCTTGAATGGCTTCTTCAACGGTAGAAATATCAGCCATAATTTCAACGTTAGGCGCTTTTTCGCGAATGTATTTCACTAAATCTTCTAATGATTCTTTAGGGCGTGCTTGTGTCGTAGCATCTAGAGCAATTACTTCACAACCACTTTCAATAAGTTCGTCCACTTCTTTAGATGTAGCAGTAATAAAAACATTAGAATCGGCATAATTACGTTTGACGATACCAATTACTGGTAGAGAAACCTCTTTACGAATAGCTAAAATATCTTCCTTTGAATTAGCGCGTATTCCTACTGCGCCACCTTGGTAAGCAGCTAATGCCATTTTTGACATAATAAATGATGAATGTAGCGGTTCATCTTCCAATGCTTGGCATGAAACAATTAATCCTTGCGGTAACATATCGACACTCTCCATATTCTTTGAATTTGTAAATAGTTGATTACCGTGTAGTACTAATTATCTTTAGATTTAAAAGTAGTTACTACGTTGGTAGAAATGGTTGTAGTTTAATTTATTCATTCATATCATAACATCAAGAAAATATTTATCAATTTAAAAATATAATTTGAAAAAAATTTTCATTTATATTAAAGTTGGTTTATCAATTACCGAGGTGAGAAGATGAAATTTGAAAACCGCATTCAACGTTGCCGTCATTTATTAACTAAAATGGATAAAAAGATTATTGAATATATCCAGAGCCACGAATTAGATGATAATTTTTCTACAATTAGTTCCTTAGCCCATGCGATTGGTACGTCACCAGCTACTATAACGCGTTTTAGTGATAAGTTGAATTATGATAATTTTCAAGATATGAAATTCAGTCTATATCATGAAAAGTCGGAAAAGGTAGTTGAAAATGCGCCACTTGTTCAATTAATCCATCGTTATCACCAAAATGTTATTCAGCAAACTGGAGAATTTATTTCCGAGGAAAAGGTTAAAAGATTAGCACATAATTTGAAAACATGCCGACAAGTTAATTTTGCAGGATTAGGTAGTTCAGGTTTAACAGCGACTGAATTTTACTATCGGACGATGCGAATGGGTGTTAAAGGTTCGGTATCTACAGATGCTCACTTGATGAAAATTTCTGCGTCACTATTATCGGGGCAAGATATGTTTGTCGCTATTTCAAATAGCGGAGAAACGATAGAATTAATTGAAGCGGCTAAGATAGCACGATCACAGGGAGCTTATGTAGTGGTAATTACAAACTTTGAGGGCAGTGCTCTAACTAAAAATGCAGATTTAGTGTTAATAACAACCGCTCAATCAAGTAACAATGATTCAAGATTCATCAATTCACAAATCGCCACGCATTTCTTATTAGATATTGTAAGTTATTTATTGTTGGGAGATGCACATATGCATCAAGTTTATCAACGTACACGTGAACTTATTCTTAATGATGAAAAAGAATAGATATATAAAAGTTGGGACATGGATGAGTTATGGAATGAGCAACCGAGTAATGGGGTGCTCGAATCTTTATCAACCGTGTCCCAACTTATTTATTTTTGAATAGCACCGAATAAAGCGGCATTATTTTCTAGTTTAGTAGTTTGAAGTCGTGCAATACCATAATCAGATGGAAGGTAGTTGTGCATCTTTGGTTCAATATATTTTAATAGTGTGCTACCTTGTGATGAAATACCACCGCCGATTAGAATAAGTCCTGGATCATAGATGATTTGTATTTGTGCTAAGCCTTCTGCTACAAAGTCACCCCACACATGTAAGATATCTAAAGCTTCCTGATTACCAGCTTCTGCTAATTCAAATAGTTTTGGTACATCCGTATTATATTCGAAATTTCGGCGTAACATTAGGTCTTTTAATGCCGATGTTGAGGCACGTTGTTCAAACGTTGTCTCATCCAATTTTCGATAAAGTAAATAACCTATTTCATTCGCTCGATAACGTGCACCGCGGTAAATGCCTCCCACCTTACTATAGAATGCTCCTCCAATACCTGTCCCTAATGTTAAACAGAAAATATTATCTTCTTCATACTCGTGAAAAGTAAGCTCTCCTAATAAAGCGGCATCTACATCGTTATATAAAGTAATGTCTGTGGACAAGTCACTAAAGGATTCAAAGAAATTAGTTCCATCAAAATTTGGGATAGTTGGGCCTGTATAGATAATTTTGCCTAATTCTGAATTCACCACTCCTGCACTTGATATACCAATATGTGGGTTATCTAAATGATATTTATGAATCAAAGTTTCAATAAGTGTATGTGTTTCATCCACAATTAATACATTTATATTATCTGGCGTTGAAATTTTCTGGTAGTCCACAATTTCTAAGTTATCATCAATTACTGCGATTTTAATATTTGTTCCACCAATATCTACTGCAATTTTGTACATACTGAATCCTCCTATTTCACATCTATTATAAGTACTCCAAACAGTTAGATGTACTGAATATCTAATTTTGAAAATTATTTTCGTTAAATTTATTATATTTTGTTAAAACTTTTCAAAAGTAGTTGTTTAGAGAAATGATAGCGTTTACAATTAGAAATGTAAATAGAAATTGTTGTTGTTCAATTTATCTCAAAATCTATAAAAATGATTTTTCATAAAATAAAAAAACGGAGGAATACAACGTGGAAGATAAATTAAAAGGCTTATATGCTGCATTATTAGTACCATTTGATGAACAAGGTCAAGTGAAAGAAGAAGGTTTAAAACAAATTGCCAAGAATGCGATTGAAACAGAAAAACTTGATGGTCTATATGTAAATGGTAGCTCTGGTGAAAACTTTTTAATTAGTAAAGAGCAGAAAAAACAAATCTTCAGAGTAGTTAAAGAAACTGTTGGTGACCAAGTTAATTTAATTGCTCAAATTGGTTCTTTAGATTTAAACGAAGCAATAGAACTCGGGAAATACGCAACGGAATTAGGCTATGACGCATTATCTGCGGTAACACCTTTCTATTATCCATTCTCATTTGAAGAAATAAAACAATATTATTTCGACATTATTGAAACAACTCAAAACAATATGATTATTTATGCGATTCCTGATTTAACAGGTGTGAATATTAGTATCGAACAATTCGGTGAGCTTTTCAATCATGAAAAGGTAGTAGGTGTGAAGTATACAGCGCCTAACTTCTTCTTATTAGAACGTATTAGAAAAGCATACCCAGACAAATTAATTTTATCTGGATTTGATGAAATGTTAGTACAAGCAGCAATTTCTGGAGTAGATGGTGCGATTGGATCAACGTATAACGTAAACGGACGTCGCGCACGCCAAATTTTTGATTTAGCGCGTGAAGGTAAAATCGATGAAGCTTATCGAATTCAACATGATACAAATGACATTATTGAAACTGTACTTGGCATGGGCATTTATTCAACATTGAAAGAAATATTAAAAACACGTGGTATTGATGGTGGTTTACCTAAACGTCCATTTACACCATTTAATGAAGCTAATCGTGAAACGTTAAACAACTTAATTAAAAAATACGACTTATAAATATTAAAAAAATCAAACAACAGAATATGTGAAACAAGAGGTGTTAGTTATGCAACAAGTAGGTTTTGGGACTTGGAACTGGATTGCCGTTATTGGATATCTCGTAATTATGTTAATCATTGGCGCTTACTTTACGAAACGAGCGGGGAAAGATACGGATAGTTTCTTCACTGCGAGTGGACGTCTACCTTCATGGGCAATAGGATTCTCGATTTATGCCACTACGTTAAGTGCTATCACATTTATGTCTACCCCGGAAAAAGCATTTTTAACAGACTGGGCATACATCGCTGGAAACATTGCGATTGTGGCAATTATTCCGATCTTAATTGCATTTTATGTACCATTCTTTAAAAAATTACGTGTTACTTCAGCGTATGAATATTTGGAAGCTAGATTTGGACCAAGTATTCGTGTCATTGGTTCGTTATTGTTTATTGTTTTCCACTTAGGGCGTATCGCGATTGTTATTTATTTACCAACATTAGCGATTACAGCTGTGTCAGATATTAACCCATATATCGTCGCAAGTTTAGTCGGTATTTTATGTATTCTTTATACTTTCTTAGGCGGCTTTGAAGGCGTGGTATGGAGTGACTTTATCCAAGGTGTAATCTTACTTGGAGGCGCACTATTAATTATTATTATTGGTGCTTTTGAAATTAAAGGTGGCTTTGGCACAATCATTAGTGATGCCATCGCAAATAAGAAAATTATTAGCGCTGATAATTGGAAGTTAAATTCAGCTGCTGCAGCTCTTCCAATTATTTTCCTAGGAAATATCTTTAACAACTTGCACCAATATACAGCTAGTCAGGACGTCGTTCAACGTTATCAAGCGTCTGACTCATTAACTGAAACTAAGAAATCACTATGGACAAACGGAATATTAGCCTTAGTTTCTGCGCCAATCTTCTATGGAATGGGAACAATGATGTATTCATTCTATCAACATGAACAAGCATTACCTAAAGGATTCAATACATCATCTGTAGTACCGTATTTCATTTTAACTCAAATGCCTCCATTTGTAGGTGGTTTACTTATCGCAGCTATCTTCGCAGCTGCGCAATCTACTATTTCATCTAGCTTGAACTCAATTTCAGCATGTATTTCAGAAGATATTAAAAACCGTTTCTTTGGAAGAGGAACAGACAAATCTGAAGTTAACTTTGCTAGATTAGTTATCGTAGTTGCTGGACTATTAAGTTATGGTATTTCAATCTACTTAATTGCTGCAGATTCTAATAATCTCTGGGATCTCTTCTTACTTATCACAGGATTATTTGGTGTACCATTAGCGGGTATCTTTGCGGTTGGTATCTTTACAAAACGTGCCAATACATTTGGCGTGTTAGTAGGTTTAATTGCTGGTGTCATTATTGCTTATCTATTAAATGGTGTTGGTGGCGGTAACTCTCCATTCTACGTTTCAATTATTTCATTCGCCGTTGCCTTTATCTTCGGTTACTTAGTAAGTTTAGTTGTACCAACGAATAAATCAAAAGATATTACTGGTCTTACAATTTACGATAAAAATAAAGCATCAACATATATTTCAAAAGTTGGAAATAGAAATTAAGTGAGAAGTTAGATTTATATACTTCTTATAGTCATAATATTTTACTTTTATCATAGAAGGGATTGGGAACGAATAGGTTTCCTAACCTCTTCATTTTTGTGTAAAGAAGTGTGCTAAGATAAAAATGGATACGAGTTCAATTCACTTAGGAGAATAATTATGAAACTTTTGAAAATTATAGGTATGTTTTTGTTAGCCATTGTTATTATGGGACTAGCCAACGGTGTTGCTTCGCTATGTGATGCCCTTATTCCATTTCTAGGGATAGGCGTCATATTAATGGCGGTCGTTTATATCGCTTTAGCTTTCGTGACTGTTCGTTTTTTTATTAAAAAAATATTGAAAGATAAATTAATCGCTTATCGTATTACACCACCAAGAATTCAAATGAAATTCATCTTATTAGGCATAGGATTATCTATCTTTGTGTATGCTATTTATTTAATTTTTGTACCTGGTGACTTTAAAGTGCATCATTTTAATTCTATACATCACACCTTGCATACACTTTTTTGGCCGATTTTCGTACAAGCCATGGCTGGTGCATTTGTGGAAGAACTCGTATGTAGAGGACTTTTGATGGGGTATATCGAGAAGAAGACAAATATTAAAGTAGCTATCTTATCTACGGCAATATTCTTTGCAGTACTTCACTTATTTAACGGCGCCTTAAATGTAAGTAGCTTTTTATTGTTGCTTATTAGCGGCTCATTAGTGGGAATAATGTTTGGTTTAGCAACGTACAAAGCGAATACAATATGGGCGAGTATTACGTTGCATTTCTTTTGGAATATTTTCCAGGTTTTACATATTACTGAAAAGCAAAGTAACTACAATATTTGGGAATATGTGGTTCGTAACCATAATATGGCTATTACAGGTGGGCAATTCGGCTATGAAGTCTCATTGATATCAATTATAGGATATTTAATTGTGATATTTATTTTACTCAAACAACCTAAAGTTACAACTACAAAGCGATTTTTAAATAGCTAGAAAGTTCGATATACTCAAAGTGCAAGCTCTTAAAAAGATAAATAATACCTTAAATAAAAGTGGCTATTTCTATTTGAAATTAGATAGAAATACCACTTTTATATTGCACTAGTTTTTTAAGAAACCTTTAAGGTTGGATTAAACAAAAGTTTGTTAAGTTATTCATAGGAGGTGCGTTTATTTTAGCTATCCTATTAACCAAATAATAAAACAAAATAACTCACTAGCATAATGACACCTGTTACACCGTTATGAATCATGTGAACCATCATATTATCTCGCACATTACCACGACGATGATAAGCAAGGTAGAAAATCATACCCATGAGCGTGTACATAACAATTGCAACCCAGTTGGATAGACCATGTTGAGAGGCAAAGATTAATGAAGACAAAATAAATGGTAACCAGAAACGTGAACGTTTAAATAAAGTTTCTTTAAAGATGCCACGATAAATAAGTTCTTCTAAATAGGGTGCAACGAAAATTATAACAATCACGAAAACAATAAATGGAAAAATTTGGCCTAATTGGTCAGGCGTAGGTTTATTCGCGTTCATGTCGCCGAGTAAGAATTTATCATTTTGCGTTTGCATAGACCCAGTCGCAAATAACATTAAATAACTCATTCCAATAACGATTAAACGGAGTAAAAAGGCCCAACCGATATTAGTTATAATATCTTTACCTTTAAATTTTGAAGGGTGTTCATATGTATGACGTTTGTAATAGCTTCTTACAAACCATGTGATAACTGTTGTTAACAATAAAAAGATAAGAGTGATAATAGTACCGGTTAATAGGTCCATGTAGAGAGAAAAGCTGTAAATAAAAAGAATTGTAACTAAAGGTATTTGTGCGAGGAGTAACCAACCAATAAAGATAAGGGCTCTAACAAACTTATTTCCTTTAGGATAGCTCTCTTCATTATGTAAGTCATCTTCCTTAGTTTGGTGTTCATTAGGAGAAACTGGTGTAGCGGAGTGTGTATTCATATTTTCACGTTCTTTCATGCTAAACCCACCTTTATTTAATATTGTAAAACTTGAAAACGAATACTTCTCTTTAAATGTAACATATATTTTACACACTCTACAATATTAGTTAAGGGTTAAGTTATGAGTTATTTAAATTTTTAAGAAATCTATTTATTACGCAATATCACAAAGGAGGAATATTATGTTGGAAAAGATTTCCAAAATACAAAATCATCAACAAGAATTTCAAATTTCACATAAATCCTATTGGAAGTTATTACTTCAATCTATATTTATGATTATTGTAATGTTTATCGCCGAAACTTTTATTCTATTTTTAGCTGAAAAACCTCAGTATTACTGGATAGCTATTTTAGCTGTAATCATCGCTTTCTTATTATTATACGCTTTTAAGTTGAAGTTATTTAATTTTAGTATGCTTACTAAAAAACAATGGCTCTTTATTCTTATTGCGTTTGTAGTCGTTAGTGCGATTGATTTTTTATATTTGTCATTTATGCCAACACCGCCAAATCAAAAGGATTTGGATGCATCTTTTGAACATATACCGTTTTATTTACAAATATTAACTATAGGTATTTTAGGTCCAATTATAGAAGAAGTGATGTTTCGAGGATTATTAATTAAAGGAGTATTTAGAGGAGCACCTATCATTGGGGGAGTTGTGTCAGTTATATTATTTGCAGGGGCACATGGACCTACAAATATAAGTGAATGGCTTATTTATGGTCTCTCGGGCGTAGTACTTGTAATCGCATATTTAAAAACTAAACGGCTCGAAGTTCCTATTGTTATTCATGCATTAAGTAATATCTTATCGGTATTTCTATCTAACTTTTGGTGGTAAATATCACTTTCTTGAATTTCATGGTAATTTAAACGGCAGTCTCCTATTATTTTAAAGATTCCAATATAAATTTCATTGCAATTAACGAAGTATTGTTGGTGACACTCCTAGGGGAACAGGGCTAGGCTAAGACCTTGGCTTAGCCAGTCCCCCCAGGAAAGGGAACCAACAATACGAAGTATTAATAACAAAGCTCGAAGATTGTATTCTAGAACATCTTCGAGCTTTCGTTATAGTGTAAATTAATGTGATTGGCCAATAGTTAGCTTTTTACCCGGTAGGCTGTGTAATAAATAAGGATCATGCGTAATGATAATTAATTGAAGATCTTTCAATTCTCCTAACATTTGAATAATCATTTCCTCATTAATCACATCTAAATTCGTTGTGGCTTCATCCAAAATGAGAATATCTGGATTAACTAGCAATGCTTTAGCAATCCATAACCGTTGAAATTGACCACCACTTAACGTGCCTACTTTTTTATTCAACAATTCTCTATCTAATTTACATTGAGATAGCACATCATTTAATCTAGTCTCATGCTCATTAGAAGAAATATTAAAGTTCTTCAAGGGTTGTTGTAATGTCCATTTCACCGTTTTTCGAGGATCTAATGTCATCGCATTGTATTGAGGGACATATTGAATACGTTTCATCCACTCATGACGCGATACCTTACCAAGTGTTAAGTCGTTGTAGCTCACAATTCCTTGGTAATTATCATCTAACCCTGCCATGATTTGAGCTAGGGTAGACTTCCCGCTCCCACTTACACCACTAATAATTAAATTTTCATGCTTATTTATTTCTAAATTAAAGTTTTTAAAAATCTCTTTTTCTGAAAATGCCTTATTCAACTGTTTAATCTGCAACATAACGATTTCTCCTATTCGCCAGTTCAATCAATTGTTGTGTAAAGGGATGTTGAGGAGACTCTAAAATCTCTTTAGCTTCTCCACTTTCAATAATTTGTCCATTCTGCATTACGCTAATATGTGTAACGTAATCCATCGCTAAACTTAAGTCATGCGTAATAAACAGAATGGTCATGTTATGTTCACGCACAACATGGTTTAAGAGCCACATTAAACCATTTCGGTTCTCATAGTCTAATGCGCTAGTAGGTTCGTCAGCTATAAGAAATTTCGCTTCACGGACGATAGACATTACTAAAGCAATCCTTTGCGCCATACCTCCACTCAATTGAAAAGGAAAATAATGTAGTAATTCTTGTGGATGTTCTAAACCGAGGTGTGTAAATTGTCGTTTTACGAATTCATGTTGTTCTTTACGTGATGATGTTGAATTTAATGAATCAAATAGCGCGTCAAAGTGCTTATGGATTTTAACATTTTGAAAGAAATTGCTATTAGTATCTTGAAACATGGCATCGGTATTATCTATATCTATTTCAACTTGACCTTCGTAGCGCAATTGAGGTTGACGCATGCCAAGTGCAGTACGTGTTAATAATGATTTACCGCTTCCACTTTCGCCTACTAAGCAATGAAAGCTTCCTTCTAACACTTCTAAATTCACGTTATTTAATAATGTTGCTTCGCCGTCGTAGACTGAGACATTTTCAAAATGAAGTAATGGCGTTAACGAATGTAGCGACGGTTGAGTAGTTGACATATGAGTGCGAAACCTCCTAACAGGACACCTGGGAAGAAGAATAACCATGGTGCAGAATAGAAATAACTTTTGCCATCAAATAAAATGGCACCTAATTCAGGTAACGGTGGCTTAACGCCTAATCCGATGAAGGCTAGGCCGGAAATACTAAGCATGAGTTTACCGAAATCTGCAGTAATCAGCGCCATCACGTTGCTTAATAGGTGTGGAACGATATGATAAATCGTTGTTTGTAATTTTGAAAAGCCACTTAATGATGCGTATTTCACGAAAGGTTGCGTTTTAGCATCGCGTGCCAAGTTTCTAAAGTAACGTAAATAGCGACCGAGCCATCCAATAATCAAAGCGAAACATAAACCGAGCACAGAATTATTCATAAATCCTAATATCACAAGGGCAATAATAATTGCAGGTAAAGCGATTAACATATCAGCTAAAGCCATCAACACAGAATCAAGCCATTTACCGACAAGCGCTGATACTAACCCTAACATAAGACCTAATAACACGGTGCCAACTAAAATTAAAGTAGTTAAACCAAGTGTGACAATGCTGCCTACAAATAGTCGTGTTAAAAAGTCACGTCCTAAGTGATCGGTACCTAGTAAGTGAGTCAGACTAGGTGGTAGTAGCGCTTCGGATTGATGAATAGTGTTCGCTTTATCGTATAACAAATAGGCGAGTAGCGCTAAAATAATTATAATGATCGGCCATATCCAATGTTTAATCTTCATATGTCACACGGCCTCCTGACTTTTTAGACATTCTTAGACGAGGGTCACTTTTTTCAAGTAATAAGTCGCCGAAGAAATTTAATATCATAATCATTAAAATAATCATCATTAGTATCCCTTGGATTAGTGGATAATCACGTAAATTGATACCATTAATTAATAATTTTCCTAAACCAGAAATACTGAAGATGACTTCGAGAATAATGATACGGCTAAATAAATGGATAAAATTATTAATGGTAATTGTTAATAATGGCGCTAATATTTCTTTTAGTTGAACGTAAATCCGATCCTTTAACTTGAAATGGCGCAATTGAGCTAATTGATATGGTTGGCTATGAAGTGTCTGTTCAAAAAGATGACTGCTCAATAACACCATATGACTGCCTTCAACTAACACTAAAATAGTGATAGGAAGAACGAAGTACTGCCAACTATTACTACCTACAAACGGAAAGAGATGCCATTTAACACCAAAGTAGTAAATAAAGATAATCGCTAACCAATACTCAGGCAATGATGTAATGATTTGAGATACGCGCGTAGTAATGATTGCCCACTTTTTACGCGGATGGTTCCCGCAAAGATAACCAATAATATAACCTAGAGGGAACAAGATAATGGCTGAACCTATAATAAGTTTAAGTGTTGGAACAATAGCCTGAGTAATGCGGTCAGTCACAGGTTCACCATTACTAAAACTTGTTCCCAAATCCCCAGTCAAAGCATGGCCTAGCCACTGGACGTAACGAATAGGCATAGCTTGACTTAGGCCTAACTTATCTTGTGCCATTTTAATGCGTTCAGGCGTAATTTGTGCGACGCCATGTTCTTGTAAGTACTGAATGGCCGGGTTGCCGGTAGTATTTTCCAATAGTACAAATAGAATAAATGAAATGACAACTAAATAAATAATTAACTTAATGAAATGTTTTACGATACTAATCATGATTTGACACCTTCAATTTATCGAAGTTTATCGGTGCGTCCGTCTGTCCTGAAAATTGGAAATGCTTAATCTTCGGACTTGTCACAAACGTTTCGTCGGGATAAGAAATAGGGACGACTAAGTATTGACTATCGATATAATTGGATAGTCTATCGAACGCTTGTTGACGCTGATTCATATTTATAATAGATGAGAATTCTTTAATCATGCTGGTTAATTTCGCGTCATCCGCAAAAGCGCCGGGTTGTTGATCAGCCTGTTTGAAGCGCGCATTGAGGAAATTATACGGCATTAAAGCGTTGGTATAAGTACGATAGTAAATAAGATCAAAGTCCTTACGTACCGTTAAAGTTTCATAGTACGTTTGGGCGTCTAACACGTTAATATCTAACTTAATACCTATATTTTTCAATGCTTGTTGCATAATTACGGCTTTCGTTTTCCATTCTGGGAACTCATCTGTTTGAAGTGCCAATTTTAAGGAAAGCACCTTGCCATCCTTTTCAAAATAGCCATTCGAATTCTTCTTGTAACCTAATTCTTTAATCAATTTCTCTGATTCCTTAGGCGCGTATCGATGATTGTGTTGATTGTCAGAATTAACATATTGTACACCGCTTTGGAATAAACCCTTCAACTTCTTATTTGAAGAAAGTTCATTTGTATCAATTGCCTTGCTAATAGCTTCACGCATTTTTTTATCTTGTAGTACTTTGTGTTGAGGATTAAAGCCCATAAATTGTGTTTCAGTACTTGGATACTTATGTACTTTTAAATTCTCGCTACGTTGAGATTCTTTAACCTGTTGTGGCGTCATTTGACCTAACGCGCCACCTGTAATATCAATCGAGTTACTTTCTATAGCGAGATGACGTGAATCACTATCTTCAATTGACTGGAAGGTTAAATTGTAGTCCAAAGGGTGGCCGTTTCGATAATATTTATTCGGTTTAAATGTTACAGTTTCATTTGTTGACTCAGCGACTTTAAATGGTCCTGTACCAATTGCTTTCTCGAACTTGCCTGTTGTTTTTTCATCTTTAACCGCATGGGGGCTCATGATTCGAAGCGGTCTGATTTGTGTTAATTCTGGTAAGACTTGGTTGGAGGGTTCTTTCAATTTAATCTCGATTGTATATTTGTCCTTCACTGTCACAGATTGTAACTTGTCTAACGTTTCCATAGGGTCTGTCGTATCTGTAGCCTTCGCTCTTTCTATTGAAAATTTGACCGCCGACGCGTCAAATTGAGATCCATCATTAAATTTCACATCGTGCTTAAGATGGAATATGTAATCTTTACCATCATTTGAAGCATCCCATGATGTTGCGAGACCAGGCTCAATCTTGCCATTCTTACCATACTTTACAAGAGATTGATATACTGCGCTATACACTGGCATAGGGGCATCGAAGCCTTGAGCATCAAGCTGCTTAGGATTAAATTCACGAGGTAATGACACCTTAACTTCTTTATCATTATCATGGTGATGTGGAGCACAACCGCTTAAAATCAGCGTAGCGCACATGGTAAGGGTAGATAACATGCGCTTATTCAATATTTTACCTTCTTTCAATTGTGTTAATGTATATATTTAGAATTAAATTTGTATTCAAAATATATAAATATATCAATAGGCATTATTATATAATACACCTTTTTTAGGTATTATTAAAATTTAGCGAGATAGATTTTTTTCACTTTAAGGGCGACAATATATCATTTAATATAATCTATCCTTAACCGTTGTACATATTTTTAGTAGAAGTTAAAATCTACTTTTAGTGTGTTTGGCCTAGTGCTACTTTAATATCTTTTTCATATGAAATAGCTTTGATAGCAGCAGTAAGTCCTTTAGTCATCGTTTCAATAGACATAGAAGGTGTCTCTGGTTTAGTAGTCACTTGTTCTGGAATAAAAGGTACATGAATAAAGCCAAATAGTAAGTTAGGGTAGGAATGTTCGGCTAAATAACCTAATTGATAGAGGATGTGGTTACATACAAAGGTGCCGGCTGTATTAGATAGACTTGCAGGGAAGCCAACTTGTTTAATAGCTTCAGTCATCTTTTTAACAGGCATATTTGAAAAGTAGGCAGGCGCACCATTTGGTTGAATAGGGGTGTCAATTGGCTGTTGCCCCTTATTGTCAGGAATACGTGCGTCATCGATATTAATGCCTACACGTTCAGGTGTTAATGCACTTCGACCACCAGCTTGTCCAACCGCTAACACAGCATCATAGTTTCCTTGAGCTAATGTGGTATTAATTGTTTCTATTGAATCGTGAAATACTGTAGGAATCTCTAACTTCGTAATCTCATGTTCACCGATTGAATCTTCTAATCGTTTCACTGCCTCTAACGCCGGATTAATAGATTCCCCACCAAATGGTTCAAACGCCGTAACTAATATCTTCATAAATTACATCCTCCTTACTATTATATGTTTAGCTTAAATAGATAATTATATGTTAGTAATTTTTCATCTTATATCATTTATATCATGATTATAAAACTCTGACTTAGTTTATTTTTTAATTTGTTGATATTTAAGTGTAAAAAACTTTCTCGAACCCTAGAATTGTATAGTACTTCTCTTTATCACGTGATATAATAATCTGAGTTAATTGAGAATTATTCTCAATAATAAATATTATATTTCTTGATAAGGGAGTGTAGGTGTGATGTCACATCAGAATAAATTTGACTGGAATTTAGTCATTGCAACAAGCTTTGCAGTGTTAACATATTGGTTGTTCGCACAATCATTTATCAATATAGGCTTAAGTGTCCAAAAAACATTTGGCGCCACTGATTCAACATTGAATCTATCCATTAGCTTAGTTTCATTTGTTACAGGTATCTTCATGGTTGGTGCAGGAGATATTGCAGATAAAGTAGGTAACCTCAAGATGACCATTATTGGGCTAGTACTAAGTATTATTGGTTGTCTAAGTTTAATTCTTGTACCAGCTACACCATTCCTAGTAATTGGTCGTATCTTCCAAGGCTTCTCAGTAGCAATTTTATTACCATCCACTATCGGTCTCGTATCTGATAAATTCGAAGGTCAGAATTTACGTAAAGCCTATAGTTTTATGATGATAGCTACAGTAGGCGGAATCGGTTTTTCTTCATATGTGGGCGGTATAATTTCTAGTCTTTGGAGTTGGCAATTCATCTTTGCATGCTCCATTATTTTATCCGTGATTGCTATTCTTATCCTAAGCCGTAAGAAAGAAACACCTCGCGCAGAACGTGATCATCAACCGTTCGATTATATTGGGATGCTCATCTTCGGTATCTTCATCGCTTGCGTTATGCTACTCATGACCCAAGGTTTCACGTACGGTTGGACAAGTAACTTCTCATTAACAGTAGCAGGTCTCGGTCTTATAGCATTAACGATTTTTTATCTTTTTGAAAAAGGCAGAACCACACCATTTATCGATTTTTCAATAGTAAAAAATCGAGAATTTCTAGGTTCAACATTAAATAACTTCGTAGTAAATACAGGTGTAGGTACAACTGTCGTCTTCAATGGTTATGCGCAAAAACAATTTGGCATGAGTGAAGCACAAACAGGTCTGGTCACTGTGCCGTACGTCTTCATGGCTATTGCTATGGTACGTTTAGGTGAAAAAGCCATTCAACGTTATGGTGGGAAAAGTATGTTAATTGCTGGTCCACTATTCCCGGCAATTGGTATTATGTTAATCAGTTTAACGTTCTTAACGCCAAGTTGGTATGTGGGCCTAGTTACATTTGCATTTGTAATATGTGCGATTGGTAATGGTTTAGTAGCGACACCTGGTTTAACGATTGCGGTATTTAACATGCCAGAAGAGAAAGTAAGCTTTGCGACTGGTTTATACAAAATGGGGGCTACACTTGGTGGCGCGTTCGGTATTGCCTTGAATACGACCATCTTTACGGTATGACAACAAATTTATCCGGTAGAAATAGCGGCGATGATTTCATTCTTTATCGGAGCCGTTATTATGATACTTGGTGTTACCTCTGCCTTTATTCTAATACCAAAAAACGTAAAAGCTTAAATGTGATAAATTTATATAAATGAAAGAGAGAGCGGGACAGAAATCTAATGTAATTTCAAAGATTTCGTTGTCCCGCCCCGGCAAGTTTGACTAAAAATGAAGAAAGCGATGTTCGAGCGCATCTTCATTTCAGACAACTACTGCCATAACTAAAGGCTGAACCACTTTTTTATATTAATGGCTCAGCCTCTTGTTTTGTAGTGATAGTTGAATTCTTAAAATCTATTTTACTTGTTCTGTGGCAATGCCTTGTGGAATAGGCTCAAATATTACTAAATCATCACTATTCAATAAGTCCTCTGTTAGCTGTAACTGGGCGATACGGTTAGAATTATAATAACTCACATAAACTGTTCGGTTAGTAAGATTGAATACTGTTTGATACAACGTGTAATGGAACTCATTTTCAGAAGGGCGCACGGCACCTTTAGGAATACTGACGCTATCAAGAATTCTGAAGGCATCTAGTACGGCATCATCGCCATCGTCGGGCAACATATTATTAATAAGGTATGCCGCTCTAACAAAGCGTTCACCAGACGTGTAACCTCCAGGCAGACCGAATGTGCCACCTTCATTACCTAAAGATTTAAGTTCGATGCCATTAAAGGTCTTACTTTGTGGTTTATACGGTGTAACGTTAACGTAATTTTTTAAATTCTCGTAGTGCCAGTTTAAATCGGGGTTATTGGTAAGTACGCCGACTGGATTGTCATGTACGACAATACGTCCTTCGACAAATGTAATTTCTGCCGTACGACCCGTTTTATCGGATACGTGGAAATGAAGCGGTGGCGCTTCGTTAATATCGTTTAATGTATGACCAACAACGTTGACTTGTGGTGCGTTATTGATAAGTTCATCGATAGTTTTATTGTAGCCAAGCGCCCATGTAAGCACTTCGGTTTGAGAAATATTGATATAACCTTCGCGAATTTCTGTCGCATAGGAAGCATAATCGCGGTCATACTGGTTGGAAATAGCGAGCCCATGTTCATTGACGCCATCGCCAAAGATGAACCCTTCCATATCAGAACCGGCGCCTGTGAAACCGTATTTAGTCGTCCCTTTATAATCGACACGGGATTCCCAATAGAAGTTGCGTGGTTGCACGGCGAGATGACCGGTAAGCGGGTAGTCATAATCCATTGTACGACCTAAGATGATGTCGCTATTTTTTGCTTGAAAAGTAAAGCCCGTACACATATTAATCAACTCCGTTTATTTTATAATTGATAACTATTATCAATTATAAAATTTGCATTTAGATATTTCAATTCATAGTGATTGCGAGAAATAAAAAGAGAGGGCAGAAATTAGTAGAATTTCTGTCCCTCTCCTATAATTATGCGTGTGCGTGTTCAGGCACGTCTTTGAAATTTTCTAGACGACGATTCCATTCTTCATCGCTAATATTATGTTTAGCAACATAACGGTTACGCTCATGTTTAGCGCAGTCATATGAACATGCGCCAAGATATTTTTCTTCATTTTCTTCAGATACTAAGATTTGTTTGTTGCATTCAGGGTTTGCACAGTTAATATAACGTTCGCAAGGCGTGCCATCGAAATGTTCTTTACCGATAACTGTTTTCTCTACTTGGTTAACGTCAACGCTAATACGTTCGTCAAATACGTACATTTTACCGTCCCAGTATTCGCCTTTAGTTTCTGGATCTTTACCATACGTTGCGATACCACCGTGTAATTGACCTACATTTTCGAAACCTTCTTTAACTAACCAGCCAGAGAATTTTTCGCAACGGATACCACCTGTACAATATGTTACGATGTTTTTACCTTCTAATTGGTCTTTATTTTCGCGAATCCAATCTGGTAAATCTCTGAAACGAGTAATGTCAGGACGAATTGCACCACGGAAGTGGCCAAGGTCAAACTCATAGTCGTTACGTGCATCGACGATGACTGTATCATCGTCTTCTAAAGCTTTTTTAAATTCGCTAGGTGAATAATATTTACCTGTTGTTTCGCGAGGATCGATATCATCTTCAAGACCTAAAGCGACGATTTCATTTCTTGGACGAACGTGCATTTTTTTGAAAGCGTGACCTTCAGCTTCATCAATCTTGAAAGTCATATCTGCGAAACGCTCATCTGCATGCATATGTTCAATGTATTTATCTGTATCTTCTTTAGTACCTGATAATGTACCATTGATGCCTTCAGTAGAAACTAAGATTCTACCTTTTAAATTGTTTGCTTTACAGAATTCTAAGTGCTCAGATGCGAATGTTTCAGGGTCATCAATTGTAGTATATTTATAATATAATAATACTCTATAATCCATTTTCTGATTCTCCTCTAAAAATTTTAATTTATCATAAGGGCAAGCCGTGTAATGTGTATAAATATTAAATCATTACTTTTTTACAAAATTCAACATTATATAATTTTACCAAAATTACAGTAACTTTCAATATTTTGATTTACAAATATTGCCATAGAGCAAAAGAAATATGCTTTATTCTTCTTGAAAACGATTACATATAGTAAGATAAGAATTAAGTACAGCTTTAAAATATAATAGCTTATGATAATACTTTTCAAAAAGAGAAGGAGTGTTAAGAATGACTAATCATTCATTACCTAGATTAACTTATACTGGGACATCTAATAGTGCAGTACCAATTATCTCTGAAAGTGAGTTACAAACAGTGACGGCAGAACCTTGGTTAAAGGTTTCGGATGAAGGACTTCAATTAGAAGGATTAATCTTTGATAGATATCATAACCTATTTTTATGTGAAGTATTTGGAGGCAAAATTTTGAAAGTAGACCTACCATCTAAAGAGGTAACTACGGCTTTTCAATCTACTAAGCAAAATCCTGCTGCAGTGAAAATACATAAAGATGGCCGTTTATTTACATGTTATTTAGGCGACTTTGAGTCAACTGGTGGTATTTTTGCGACTGATGAACACGGTGAACACTTCGAGGAAATTATTTCAGAATTAAATACAGACTATTGTATAGATGATATGGTCTTTGATAGTAAAGGCGGATTCTATTTTACTGATTTTAGAGGTTATTCTACTCAACCTAAAGGTGGCGTGTATTATGTTTCACCTGACTTTAAGACAGTAACACCTGTCATTCAAAACATTTCAGTAGCGAATGGTGTAGCGTTAAGTACGGATGAAACGGTGTTATGGGTGACTGAAACTACAACAAATCGTCTTCACCGTATTCAATTAGAAGATGATGGTGTAACGATTGCGCCATTTGGGGCGACGATTCCGTATTACTTTACCGGTCACGAAGGTCCAGACTCATGTTGTATCGATAGCGATGATAATCTATATGTCGCTATGTATGGACAAGGCCGTGTATTAGTATTTAATAAACGTGGTTATCCAATTGGTCAGATTTTAATGCCAGGTAGAGATGAAGGTAAAATGTTACGTTCAACACACCCTCAATTTATCCCTGGTACAAACCAATTACTTATTTGTACGAATGATATTGAGAACGACTCAGAAGGTGGTTCAATGATTTATACAGTAGAAGGCTTTGCGAAAGGCCATGAAAGTTATCAGTTCAAATAAGTGAAAGCATGAAAATAAGCACCATAGTATAAAAATGTCTTTTGGAGTTATTTTGTACTATGGGGCTACTTTTTGTAAGCATCATTGCTCCTGTCATATCAGGATGTATTATTACGGCTTTTAAGTATTGGCTAGAGAACCGTAATAAGTAACTAGCGACAGTATCTAGCTCACCTAATAAACCCCTTACTGTCCCAGCAGTAAGGGGTTTGGTGTTGTGTTGGAGCTACTTTATGAGGATATTATATCACTATGAGTTACTTATTGCAATATTTATTGGAGTATCTCACTTTTCAATATATCTGTAATTCTCCTATGCAATATTTACATATCTTGTGAAACTTACGTTAATATCCAGTATACTAAAAATGAATAAGTATAAATTAATAATGATAAGAAAGGTGTATAAAATGAAAGACAGTTGGACGAAACATAAACAAGATAGTCTTGTGGCATCGTTTTATGATGTACAAACACCTGAGTTTCAGGCACAAGGTTTTGAAACTGAATTAGCATTTGGTACAGCAGGGATACGTGGACAGTTTGGCTTAGGTCCAGGTCGTTTAAATCGCTATACAGTCCAACGCCTAGCACTAGGTATTGCCAATTATTTACAAGACAAAGAGGAGCATCCTTCAATTGTCATTCATTATGATATCCGTCATCTCTCATCAGAATTCGCCGAAATCATCACTCGAATTTTAGCGTCTAAAGATATTAAGGTTTACTTGGCAGATACATATCAAACGACACCACAACTGTCACATACGGTGAGATACTTAAAAACTTCTGCTGGTATTATGATTACGGCAAGTCACAACCCTAAAGATTATAATGGCATTAAAGTTTATGGATCAGACGGGGCACAATTAGATGAACAGGCCTCGCTTGAAGTAGCTGACTATATTGAACAATTGGGTGACCCACTTGCCCTAACTATTGAATTAGATGAAAGACGTATTCAAAAGAACCGTCACATTGTAGCTGATGACGTGTATCAAGATTACATATCTCATGTAAAACGCCTTGTGGGTGCTATTCCACAATCAGAGTTAAAGGTAGTATATACCAGTTTACATGGCACAGGAGTGCCGATTATTCCTGATGTGCTACAGCATCTTCATTTTCAAAACTTTAAGTTAGTTGAAGCACAGTGTAAGGTGGACCCTAACTTTAGTTCAGTGAAAAGTGCGAATCCTGAAGAACGTGACGCCTTTGACTTAGCAATTCAACAAGCACCAGAGACTAAAGCTGATCTCATTATTGCGACGGATCCGGACGTGGATCGCATGGGCTTTATAGAAAGAGATAGTGAGGGAAACACGTATTACTTTGGTGGTAGTGAAATTGGTGCACTACTTATCAAATATCTTCTTGAATACACTGACGTCTCCAATGATGCCGTCGTTTTACAATCTATTGTAAGTGGTGAATTAGGTAAACGCTTGGCACGAAAACATGGTGTAAGTGTGCGGGAAGTCTTAATTGGCTTTAAACATATTGCGAAAGCTATTCGTGAGTTTGATACAAAAGAATCATTACTCTTTGCCTACGAAGAAAGTTATGGTTACTTGGCAGATGATTTCGTGCGCGATAAAGATGCCGTCCAAATCGTACCACTCATTATTAAATATGCCTCTATTTTGAAAAATGATGGCAAAACACTTCTCGATGCATTAAATGAAATCTATGACGAGGTAGGAGAGTATCGGGATAAACCGACTTCCAAAGTATTTGAAGGTCAAGCTGGTCAGCAACATATTGCTGATATTATGACGAAAGTACGTCAAAACGTGCCGGATACTATTGCAGGACTTGAGGTCGTGGCAGTAGAAGACTATCAGATACAACAAACGTTAAACAAACAAACCCAATCAGTTGAGGCAATCACATTACCACAAGCCGATGTCATCCGAATTATCTTTAATGAAGGATTTATTGCACTAAGACCATCAGGGACAGAACCTAAAATTAAATTCTATATTTCCTTATGCGTAGATAACTTTGAACAAGTTACACAAGATATTTACGATTATATATTTAATGAAGAAGAATAAAAAAAGCACTTTATAAGTAGGCGCAATTGCCCAAACTTATAAAGTGCTTTTCTATATCAATTAATATTTACGCAAGAAATCTAGTTGACGGTCATATAGCTGTTGAGCAATAAATGCTTGTACAGTATGAAGAATCTCTTCAATTTCCTGGGTCATATTTGATAACACACGTACCGTAAAACCATGTGTCGGTAGCTGAGTAATACCGATACGACAATCATAAGTCTTCGTATAATCCTTAATTTTGTCATAGACTGTATCGATTAACTTTTGCGTCACGTCAGGATGGATACAGTAAGCAGAACCTAAGTGTGTATAGTTCTCCATATAACCGATTGACGTTATCTCCGTTTCGCTTGGATGCATACGTAAGTTATCATATGTCACTAATTCCCCGTCTACGTATATCTCATTGATTAAATGCATATAGTTATATGTGAAATTCTCATCTTTCATCGAATATCCAGGTGTTAGGATATCTGTATAAAACATGGATGCGCTAGCGTCTAAATTAAATACGTTGTGTTGGAAGAATTTTGCATTTTCATACGCGATAATAGGATCGCCTACATATTCCATATAACCATCTTTAGCAATATTAAAGGTCTGGTATTGCTCCACACGATCGTTTAATGTCTTGTAAATCTTTGTAGCACCTTGTGAAGTTAAGGTGACTGAAGCTGCTTCTTCTACATTAATATTCATATTATAACGGTCGCCGTCTAAATAACCGCCACCCACATTTACGATATAGAACGTTGGAATCGTCGAATTATTTAAATAAACTGGACGGATAACTTTCAGGGCCTTTTCAAAGAAGATATCACGCGCAACTGAACGCTTACCATTATTGAAAACAGTGAGATTGAGCTGGCCTGTCCAAGGTTGTGTAGCGCCTTGAGTTGTTTCTTTAGCCATTAAGACAATCCTTTAAGTAATACATCACGTTCTATCCATTCGATAACGTTATCTAAACCATCATCAGTTTTAAGGTTAGTGAATGTGAATGGACGGTCGCCACGGAATGTCTTCGTATCTTCAGCCATTTGGTCTAATGAGGCACCAACAAATTCTGCTAAGTCTGTTTTATTAATTACAAAGTAATCAGATTTAATCATACCTTGTCCACCTTTACGTGGAATCTTTTCACCTTGTGCTACGTCGATAATATAAATTGAGAAATCAACGAGTTCTGGACTGAATGTTGCAGCTAAGTTATCGCCACCTGATTCGATAAAGATAAGTTCGATATCGTCATTGCGTTCTAATAACTCATCAATCGCCGCGAAGTTCATTGATGCGTCTTCACGGATGGCTGTATGAGGGCAACCACCAGTTTCCACACCGATAATTCTATCCTCATCTAATACGCCTGTATTAACTAAGATTTTTTGGTCTTCTTTCGTATAAATATCGTTTGTAATAACTCCGATACTTAAATCTTTAGACAGACGGCGCACTAATTTTTCAACTAATTGTGTTTTACCTGCACCAACAGGACCGCCTACACCAATTTTGATTGGATTTGCCATAATATACCTCCTATGAAATAAAGATTCTCACATTAACATTCTCATGTTCCATCTGGTTAAGCTCTAATCCTGGAGCCGTCATACCAAAGTCTTCCTCTTTTAATGTGAAAATGTGTTGACGTGTACGTTCAATGTACGGAATCATTTCCGTCACGACTTGTTGACCAGTGGTTTGGCCAAGTGGAATTGCACGTACCGCGTTTTGCGTTAAGCTTGAAACATTCTGATAGAGATAATAATCAATAATCGTTTCTATATCAACGCCTAAATAATGTCCTAACATGGTAAAACAAATGGCTGGATGTAACTTAGCACGCTTGTTAGTCATTTGCGTATGATACCAAGTAATCCATTCGCTATCATAAAGTTCCATTGCAAGTTTCGCCATGCGAGTACCCATTTGTTTCGTACCTACACGTGTTTCGCGTGGTAAATTCTGTACGAAGATTAAGCGATCAAGGTGCAATATCTTGTCTTCATCCTCGTTATCTAAAGCTTCATATACTAAACGCATGACTAGACCATCAGAGTACGTTAATTGTTCATTTAGGAAAAGTTGAAGCCATTCCTTAAATGATGAGGCATCATGAACGGCATCATGTTGAATATACGTTTCAAGACCGAACGAATGACTAAATGCGCCGGTTGGGAATTGTGAATCACAGAACTGAAATAGTCTTAAATTTGAATGATTAATCATGTGAATGGCCGATATGTCTAAAGGCTTTATTGACTTTGCGATCTTCATGACTATAAGGAATACTTAATGTTTTAAGTAGGTCCTCTACTAAATAGTCATATTGGACTAACATTTCAGTTTCTGTAAATTGCGCTGGTAAGTGACGATTACCTAATTGATGGGCAATGTCTCCCATTTCTTGTAATGTACGTGGTTTAATAACGAGTAAATCTTCAGAGTTTACATCAACTACAATCATATTAGTGTCATCTTGATATAAAATATCTCCATATTGTAAGTCGATAGGTTGTTTTAAACGGATGCCGATTTCATTGCCGTGATCTGTTGTGACACGTTGAATACGTTTAACTAAATCTGAATTCTCTAAGTAAACTTTTTCGACATGTTTATTTTTCTCTTCGGCAGATAGGTTGGCGATGTTGCCTTGAACTTCTTCTATAATCATTGAAAGACCTCCTAGAATAAGAAGTATCTTTGTGTTAATGGTAATTCAGTAGCAGCTTCGCTTGTTACTTTTTTACCATCTACAAATACTTCGTATGTTTGTGGATCTACATCTAACTTAGGTGTAGCGTCATTGTTCTTCATATCTTTTTTAGATAAGTTACGGATGTTTTGAACAGGACGGACCATACGTTGTAAGTTAAGTTGATTGTAAATACCATTTTCATAAGCTGTTTTAGACACAAATGTAATCGCAGTATGTTGTTTATTAGTGCCATATTGACCATACATTTTACGATATTTTTGAGGTTCAGATGTTGGGATTGAACCATTAGCATCACCGTTAACAGCTGAGTTGATTAAACCGCCTTTAACGATCATTTCAGGTTTAACGCCAAAGAAGATTGGATCCCAAATAACTAAATCGGCTAATTTGCCACCTTCAATTGAACCTACGTAGTCTGAGATACCATGTGTAATCGCAGGATTAATTGTATATTTTGCGATATAACGTTTAATACGATTATTATCGTTGTATTCACTATCGCCTTCTAATGCGCCACGTTGTTCTTTCATACGGTGGGCAACTTGCCAAGTACGTGTGATGACTTCACCTACACGTCCCATCGCTTGTGAGTCAGAACTTACCATACTGAAGACACCCATATCTTGTAAAACGTCTTCGGCAGCGATTGTTTCTTTTCTAATACGTGAATCTGCGAAAGCAATATCTTCAGGAATAGATGCGTTTAAGTGATGGGTAATCATAACCATATCTAAATGTTCATCTACTGTGTTATGTGTGTAAGGTAATGTTGGGTTAGTAGAAGATGGAAGGATATTTGGATAAGATGCTGATTTAATTAAGTCAGGAGCATGTCCACCACCGGCACCTTCAGTGTGGTACATGTGTAAGACGCGGTCTTTAACTGCGGCCATTGTATCTTCCATAAAGCCAGCTTCATTTAATGTATCAGCGTGTAGGGCGATTTGAACATCAAATTCATCTGCTACGTCTAGAGCATGACTTAATGCAGAAGGTGTAGCTCCCCAGTCTTCGTGAACTTTTAAGCCGATTACGCCCGCGTGAATTTGTTCGATTAAAGCAGTATGGTTAACAGCTTGTCCTTTACCAGTGAAACCAACGTTAACAGGTAAAGCTTCGGCTGCTTCTAGCATACGATGGATATGCCATGGTCCAGGTGTTACTGTTGTAGCCTTTGCGCTTTCAGAGGCACCAGTACCGCCACCGATATGTGTAGTAATACCACTTTCAAGTGCTACTTCTGCTTGTTCAGGATTAATAAAGTGAACATGTGTATCAATACCACCAGCAGTAACGATTTTACCTTCAGCAGCAATAATATCTGTTGTTGCCCCAATAATAATATCTACGTTATCCATAATATCGGGGTTACCTGCTTTACCAATGCCGAATATATAACCATTTTTAATACCGATATCAGCTTTAACGATTTTATCGTAATCAATAATAAGCGCGTTGGTAAGAACTAAATCTGCGACTTTACGGTCATCGCGCGTAACATTAGGATTTTGTGCCATACCGTCACGGATTGATTTTCCGCCACCAAATGTAGCTTCATCACCATAATTAGCATAGTCTTTCTCAACTTGCGCAAACAAGTTAGTATCACCCAGTCTTACAGAATCGCCTTTAGTCGGGCCGTATAGACTCGTATATTGTGATTGCGTCATTTTAAAACTCATGCGTCGTCCTCTCCTTTTTTATTGAAATTTTCTTCACCTTCGTCATTGAATACTCCAGCATATTCATCTTTTTCATTGGTTGGACGATACACTCTATCTTCGTCAATAGTGTTATTAACCATGCCTCTGAAACCATAAATTTTGCGATTGCCAGCATATTCTACAAGTTGGACTTTCTTCTCATCGCCAGGCTCAAATCTAACTGCAGCACCTGCTGGGATATCTAAATGTTTACCGTATGCTTTTTCACGTTCAAAGTGTAACGCTTTATTTGATTCAAAGAAGTGGAAGTGAGATCCGACTTGAATAGGGCGATCACCAGTATTTTTAACAGTAATTACAGTTTCTGGACGACCTTGATTAATTTCGATTTCAGTTTTTTTAACTTTAATTTCTCCAGGAATCATCATTTAATCCTCCTTACACGATTGGATGATGGACAGTGATGAGTTTTGTACCATCAGGGAATGTTGCTTCGATTTCAATTTCAGTAATCATACTTGCAACACCATCCATAACATCGTCTTCATTTAGAATAGTCTTTCCATAGCTCATTAGTTCTGCAACAGTTTTACCATCACGTGCGCCTTCTAATAATTCATCACTGATTAAAGCGAGCGCTTCAGGATGATTTAGTTTCAATCCACGTGCTTTACGACGTCGTGCAACTTCTGCAGCTACAACTATCATTAACTTATCTTGTTCGCGCTGAGTAAAATGCAAAATTATTCCTTCTTTCCTTATTAAAATGACTGTCCGCTTTTAATGTTAGAACTGTTGAAAATTTTCCACAAGTAATATAGTCTTTCAAATAATTTCAATGTAAAATTAAAATGAATTTATACATTATTTAATTATGTAAAATTATTTTACAAAACGTATTGCAATGCTAAACTTGAAATAATGAGGAATAAATATTAAGGAGTAAGGTGAGTTTGTGAAGTATATAGACATATTTTTAAAAAATGTAGCACAAGTAGTATTGATAAATAATAAGTGGACAGGGCTATTTATTTTAATTGGGTTATTTATTGCAGACTGGAAGATTGGTTTAGCGGCAATGTTGGGAAGCTTATTAGCATTATTGCTTGCACCATATTTTAATTATAGTAGTGAAGAAATTCGTGATGGTCTAGCAGGTTATAACTCTGTGTTAACAGCTATTGGCCTTGCATTGTTCTTACAATCCTCGACATTATCATGGATTGTTTTAATTATTGGTGTTATTTTAACGTTACCTGTAGGATCTGCTGTGCGAGAATTCTTAAAACCTTTTGGCGTACCCATGTTAACCTTTCCATTTGTGTTAATGACGTGGCTCGTTTTAGCAATGACTACCCAATTTTCAAAATTACCAGTAACGATTCATATCTTACCACAAAAGGTTCAACCGCCTGACATTAGTCACAATCATATCAGTTGGTTAAGTGGTATTACGACAAATTTTAGTGAAATTTTCCTTGTAACTTCAGTTATCGGAAGTTTATTAATTATCCTCGGTATTTTTATCGGCTCCATAAAAGGTGGTATCTTTGCTGTTATTTCAAGTATTTTAGCTGTGATATTTATTGTGTCATTAGGAGGAGACTATCCATCTGTTACAAATGGTTTGTACGGTTATAACTCTATTCTGACTGGTATCGCATTAGGGGCAACATTTAAGACGAAACTCAATACATATATTGCAGTGATTACCGGCTTATTATTAACAGTAGTTATGCATGGTGCCGTGGCAACTGTATTAGCACCTGTAGGGTTACCCGTATTCACTGCACCGTTTATCTTCGCAACATGGTTAGTCATGTTTGCTGGTAGAACAAATGGTTCAGATAAAGCTTAATATTTATAACAATATGTGCGAAACGGCGAAATCTTTGTATATAAACTAGATTTCAGTTTCGCACTTTTTATTTTATTGTCACTCTAGCTTCAACTTGGGTATGATGAATATAAGAGATTAGACAATTATAAAGAGGTGTGACATATGGAGAAACACATTTATGTTATTGGCAGTATGTCGATGGATTTAGTAGTAGCAACTGATATAGTCCCTGGAAAAGGTGAAACCGTACTTGGCAACTCATTTTTTAATGCTCCAGGTGGTAAAGGTGCCAACCAAGCCGTAGCAGCTGCTCGTTTAGGCCATCATGTACATATGGTAGGACGTATTGGAAATGATGATTTTGGCGAATATATTTTTCAAAATTTAAAAAACAATGGTGTTAACGCAGAATATGTAAAACCAACTGAAGGGAAGTCTGGAACGGCGCATATTACTTTAAATGATAATGATAACAGTATTATCGTGGTGCCTTCAGCCAACAATGAAGTAACTCCAGAATATGTAGAACATGTATTAGAATCTACTAATGTGGGTGATATCGTATTATTACAACAAGAAATTCCGGCCGAAACAGTGGAAGCGGTTGTGAAGTATTGTTATGACCATGAGCTAATTTCTATCTTAAATCCGGCACCTTATAGAGAAGTGTCAGATGAAGTGATTGAAAAGGCAACTTATTTAACACCTAATGAAACTGAGAGTGAGAAGATGTTTAAAGGCGAAGTAGATCAAGCATTAGAACGTTACCCCGATAAATTAATTGTGACGTTGGGAGAGCTTGGTGCAGTATATCACGACGGTGTACAACAAGTTGAAATTAAAGGCTTTAAACGTGAAGTGAAAGATACTACTGGGGCAGGAGATACATTTAATGGTGCACTCGCAGTCGGTTTACAACGAGATTATGAATTACCAAAAGCGCTCACGTTTGCTAATTTAGCAGCGAGCCATTCAGTCACAGGCATGGGCGCACAAGGTGGCATGCCTACATTAGAAGATTTACAAGATGATATAGAAGTTTAGAACGTCTTGTTTGAAAAAGTGTTCGACCCATCCACCTAGGAAATGAGAGCCAAACAATACGAAATTTTTATATAAATTGAAAAGAAAAGACGTAGAGATGATTCATAATTGAATCATCTCTACGCCTATATCTAAGGATTTATATCCCAGATTTTGAGTGTGTGATGAGCGAGAATTATTTATCTGCTACATCTAATAATTTTTTCTTTAAATCTTTACGTTCATAGTCAAGAGAATAAGGATCGTTTAACCAATAGATACCTTCATCAACTTTGAATGTATGACCGTTTTTAACAGCGTCTGTGTTTTTCCAAACGTCTTTATTTCCAAATGATAAGTCAGCGCCTTTAGCTACTGGAGTTACAACATAATCGCCAGTCATTTCTGGAATTTGTTCTTCAGAAATATCAGCTAAATCTTCTTTCTTAGTAGCTTTTTCGACTTTACTTGGCATTGTTAGTCCAAATGAATCATAAAGAACTTCACTACCGTGACCATATGTTTTACCTAAGACATAGATTTTTTTGTCGAAGTCTTTGATGATAGATACTGTGGCATCTTTACCAATGGCATCTTTGATTTCTTTACCATCGTCTTTTGTTTTATCTTCCCATTGATCAACCCAATCTTGGGCTTTATCTTTCTTGCCAATGATTTTACCTAATTCTAAATGTTGCTCTTTGTAGTCATGTTTCATGTAATCAAACGCAACAGTTGGTGCAATTTTTTTCAATTTTTTAAGGTTTTTGTCTGTGTTATACGTAATGATTAAGTCTGGTTTTTCTTTAGTTACAGCTTCTACATTTTCAGGGTCAATTTTCTTAACGTCTTTAAATTTATCTTTTAATACTGAGCTATCATCCACGTTTTTAGCAACGGCTTGGATGTTTGCATCAAGTTCTTTTAATCCACCTGCGTAAGTTGTGCCTAATACTACGATACGTTTAGGATTTTTAGGGATTTTAACTTTATCTCCTGAATCAGTAGTATATGATTTAGTATCTTTTTTTGAATCTTTTGAAGAGCTATCATCGCTGTTATTGCCACATGCAGCTAATGCAATTACAAAGACTAGTAAAGCTACAAGTAATCTTTTCAACTTTTCCATCTCCTTTTATATGTATAATGCAAGTATATAGGAAATTTATATTTAAAAAAAGGTGAATTTTATGAACTTAGATATACATGATAAATTAGCAATTGTACTTATTTTGGCTTTTTTACTTATTGGGACGGTTAATATGTCAGATGTGCTTGAATTAATTCTAAAATCACTTATTCTTCTAGGGATTATTATTAATCTTATTATTAAGATAAGAAAGAATAGGAGAAATAAGTAGTAGCGTGTGGAATGGAAGTAGTAGATTTCACTTGTGTTGTGACGCTTTCTTGCGCGAACTCGAAGAGCCACGGTCTCGTTCTTCGTTCTTTTGCGCCAGGAGTCATTCTAGATAACTTAATATACTTGTAAAAATACCCTCACCATGATAAATCATCATATGAGGGTATTTGTATGTTTAACCTTTTGTAATATAGCGTTTTAAATGTTTGGCGGTAACTGAATTATCAATGTCAAAGATGCCTTTAGGGTAGCCTGAATATAATAATTGGCCACCTTTATCTCCGGCAAATGGACCAACGTCAATAAACCAATCGGCTTGTGTCATCATCGTTAAATTATGTTCAATTAAGATAACAGTGTTACCTTCGTCGATAAGATGATTAAAACAATCGATAAGAATTGGTAGATCATCTTCATGTAAACCAGTCGTTGGTTCATCAAAGATAAATGTTTTATCGCTCACATCTTGTGTTAAGTAACGGCTTAATTTGACACGTTGAATCTCCCCGCCAGAGAGGGTGTCGAGAGACTGTCCTAATGTCATATAGTTAAGACCTGTATCAGCCAATGCTTGAAGTGGACGTGTGATAGTTGGACTATCTTCAAATTTTTCTATCGCTTCATCTACTGTTAACGCAAGAATATCAGCTATTGAATATCCATCTACTGTAGCTTCAAGTACTTCAGGACGATATCTTGTTCCTCCACACATTTCGCACACTTGTGAAAAGTCTGGCATGAACGCAAGCTCCGTCTTCAATACACCTTTACCATGACATTCTGGACAAGCGCCTTCAGAGTTATAACTAAACATACTTTTTTTAAGACCGGTGTGTTTACTAAAGAAACTACGCACATCATCAAAAATATCTAAATATGTTAATAAGTTAGAACGGTTAGAAGCGTGTACTGGTTTCTGATCAATAAATATAGCGTCATTATCACGTTCAAATCCAGCTTTTATTAATGAACTTTTACCAGAGCCAGCTACGCCAGTAACCACCGTCATCGCATGTTTTGGTAGCTCAGTTGACACATTTTTAAGGTTATTACGGCTAATATTTTGTAGTTTAATCATTTCTGTAGCTTCACGTGGTGGTGATTTAAGTTGATGTTGACGTTTTAAAGCATGACCTGTACTTGTATCAGAACTAAGTAGCTCATCGTAAGTACCAGTAAACGTGATGCTACCACCGTGTTTTCCAGCTAAGGGTCCTAAGTCAATAATGTAATCTGCCGTGTCTATGACGTCAGGGTCGTGTTCAACTACTAATACGGTATTACCTTTGTCTTTTAAGGACTGAATAATATTGTTAATACGTTGAATATCTTCCGGATGTAAGCCGACGCTTGGTTCATCGATAATATAGACTAAATCACTTAAAGGACTATTTAAGTGGCGAATTAACTTAATGCGTTGCGACTCACCACCAGATAATGAAGTAGTTTCCCTTGCGAGCGTTAAATAGTTTAACCCAATATAACTGAGCGATTTCAGCTGTTGTTGAAGCGGTTCTATAATTACTCGTGCCTTATTAGATTCTATTTTCTCTAAAAATGCTAACGCATCATCAATTTGTAAATTCGTAAATTCTGCAATATTTAAGCCATTGATTTTACAACTTAATACTTTGTCATTTAAACGTTGGCCATGACAACTAGGACAATCATGCTTAGAAACTACACGATCGATATCCTCTTTAAAACGTTTCTTTTCAAAATTATCATTAAGTAAAAACGAGCGACGGAAGCGATGAATTAAGCCCTCAAATTTCGCAGTTCTTGGCCAATTAGAAGGTGGATTCTTCAATTTAGTAGGTTCAGTGTAAAGTAATGTATCCATCTCTTCTTTGGTATAATCTTTTAACTTTTTATCATTGTCAAAAAGCCCTGAGTATAGGTAACGTTTACCACGCCAACTGTCAGGTCTAAAAGAAGGGAACTTAATCGCATCTTCATTTAATGACTTGTCATAATCGAGTAACTCATTTAAATCAATATCTTCTACATAGCCTAAACCAGAACATGTTTCACACATGCCTTTAGGATTATTAAATGAAAATATATCGGAATAACCAACAAATGGCTCACCAATTCGAGACCATAGTAATCGTACTGATGCATAAATATCAGAAATTGTACCTACCGTCGAACGTGAATTACCACCTAGACGTTTTTGGTTAATTACCATGGCGACGGGTAAGTGTTTGATTTGGTCTACATCTGGTTTCTCATATTGTGTAAGTTGATGTTGGACGTAACTTGAATAGGTTTCATTTAACAAACGTTCTGATTCTGCAGCAACGGTGTTAAATACTAAAGAAGACTTCCCCGAGCCTGACCGCCCTGTAAAAACAGTTAATTGATGTTTTGGAATCGTTACATTTATGTTTTTTAAATTATTTTGTTTTGCGCCGATAATCTCTATGTTAGACATGCCTTTCACCTCTTAATAACTATATTACCCTCAGAGGTTTAGTTTTATCCATGTTGCTACGAAGGTACTTACTTCTCAAATGGTTTGATTTTAACATCAAGATTGAAATAGTCTTTTAGGATTTTACGATAGTTGTTGGATGTCACTTCAGTTTTTTCTTTGTTGTTTGGTTTACTTAATGTTAAATGATTAAATGACATCGTAGCACGCCCATAAGTTTGTGGTTTTGTCACAATTAATTGTTGTACAAAGATAGACTCTGGATTTGAAGAATTATATTCAATCATTTCCGAAAAATCACTAATTTGTTTAGGTGTATTATAGGCTTGATAACGTGTAACCCATTCGTCATTTTCTAATTTTTGTACTTTATAGGTTGCTTCATTTTCAGAAATAGCGCGGAATTCACCAGTAATGTCAGTGATCGGCTGAGTTGGGTCTAAATTAGTGATGGGTAGGGCTTGTAATGGTAAGTCCCCAAAACCTACATCGGCTACATAATTGACGCCTTCAAGTGGGACAACAAGTGACATATGAGAACCATCTGGGCTAAAAGTACCTCCTGGTTGATGCACTGTAGCTGACATGCGATAAACAGTGAATCCTTTTGCTTCGAGGTAAGTCCCAAAGAAATGGTTCATTTCATAGCAAAAACCACCACGGCGTTGGTTAATAATCTTATCGTATAAATCATCGATATCTACCGAGATAGGTACGCCATTTTGGACATTTATATTTTCAAAAGGCACCGTCAACATATACTGTTTAATGTAATAATTGAGTGCCTCAAGAGTAGGTTCGTTAAATATAGAAGCATCAATATCTAAATATTGTTCGATTGCTTGAATATTCATGTAATCACAACTCCTTTATAATGTGCTTTTAGTAATATATTACCCTGAATAACATAAAAAAAGACCTAGAAGAAACGTTCATTGTTCTTCTAGGTCTTTATAGTAAGTCTTATAATTCTTGTTTTTTAAAGATAGAAAGTGATGCAAAGTATGAGACTGTAAAAATGATTAAGCCAAGGACTGCATATCCAATAACCGCGAATAAAACAATTGGGTTTGTGGTCATTTTTTCAAATGAACCAGATTGGACAAGAATAGGTGTTATTACGAAAAACCACATTAAAAAGAATAAAACGATAGCAATGATTGAAGTAGTAATCATAATAACATTTGAATTTTCAGGACCAAATTTAAATGTGAAAGGAAAGATTAAAGCGTAAGTGCCGACCATTCCGATACCTATACATGCTGATAATAGGGTCATCATAGGATTTTGAGTTACCGCTAAACAAACAACTACTCCGATGATTAAACCTATTGAAACTAGTAACCCATAAAAAGCAAAGTAAGCTTTAACATATGTGCTTCTGTGGGTAGGTAAAGTTGAAACATAATACATCCACTTAGAATCTTTCTCTCGTTTAATATTATCTGTTATCGGTGAAATTAACATAACCATTGGCATGAAACATGACATCATTGGGCTAACAAAGCCAAAGATAATACTTGCGATTATCCCAACAATTAAATACGTGATAAGCGATTTTTTTGAAGCATAAAAGCTACTTAGTAATAAGCCTTTCATTATTTCTCACCTCTCATAAGTAGTTTTGTTGCATCATCAATATTGTCGAGTGGACGTGCATCTGGTGTTTGAGTACGATTATTCACAAGAATTTGGCGTTGCCCATTACGTACTCTTGTTGCGACTATGATTTCATTAGGAAGGTTAGTTGCATCATTTTCAGGAATTTCAACGATACCATAATGATTGAGAAGTGAATGTTTATCTTCTTCAAGCACAATTGCGCCATCACGCATAAATATTAGTTTATTAGCTAATTGTTCAATATCTTCAGAAATATGAGATGAAATTAAGATACCGTTACCTTCAGAAATATAATCTTCTAAATTCTCTATAACTTCTTCACGACCAGAAACATCCATTCCTGCAGTTGCTTCATCTAGAATCAGTAATCTACTCTCATGCGATAAAGCAATAGCAAGAGCTGCTTTCATACGCATACCTCGTGAGAACGTTGTAATTTGATTATCGATAGGGAGCTCAAAATCTTTAATGAGACTGAAGAATTTGTCGCTATCCCAAGTTTTATAAATGTTCATAAATACTTTATCCATGTCTTTAATTGTTAATTTATTAGGGACACGTAAATCATCAAAGACGACACCGATGTATTCTTTATAGGCGTGGTCTTTATCAGAAACTAATTGATCAAAAAATGATATGTCTCCAGAATCTTTAAAACGGTTACCGACTAAGGTGTTAATTAGTGATGACTTACCTGAGCCGTTCTTACCGATTAAACCGATGACTTCACCAGGATGTAGTGTAAAAGAGATGTCATGCAATTGAAACTGAGATTTCTCGTAAGACTTGTTAAGATGTTGCACTTGCAATAGGTGTTTCATAGTAATCCTCTCTTTCTGTTTTTGAAAAATAATAAAATATTACATTGTTACTTTTATCATAATATATTTTTATTAATAATTAACTATGATTTGTAAAATTCACGTACTTTTAATAAATATCCGAAACTATTATAAATAAATGCAATTGTTAAGAATAAAATGCCTAACGTTTGATTTGAACCGGTTCCCATTGCATAAATGCCAACAAACATAATTCCAACCATTAATAACACTAGGTTTATTTGATAATTTTTATACATGCCAAGTAAGGCGATATGACGTTCCCCATCATCAAGTAAGTTTAGTGTTTTTTCGGTATAATTTTTTTCTCCTATTTTAGGGAAACGTGTATCCAAACGACGATTGAAAAAGCCATCCATAATTGAAGGAACACTCGTTAATAGAAGTGGAATTACTATATATAGAATATCGTGGTCGGAACCTTTTCCTAAGACAATTAATAATACACATAAAAAACTAATTGTCATCTGTAGATAAATAATTATTTTTGCTTGATTATACTTTAAGTTGGCTTTTCTTTCATACGTGTCTGCATCATCGTCTTCAATTGATTGAAGAGAATGGCGTTTAAATTTAAGCGCATCATTTTGAACTTTCCATAAATAAAGCGTTAAACCTATGATTAAAAGAGAAGAAATTATAAAAATAATCATTTTTTGAGTATGAGAGAAACTAGCGTTCGCTATAAGTGAACTAATACTATCCATTCCTCCACCTATAACGCCTCCGATAAGTCCTCCGATGATAAGTAATAGTAAGTATCTTCGTACTTTCATAGATCTTCCTCCTCAAATATAAATACATTTTCAACGTGTTCATTAAATATTCGTGCGATTTTGACTGCAGTTAAAATAGAAGGCATGAAATCGTTACGTTCAATTAAAGAAACAGTTTGACGTGAAATGCCAGCTTTTTTTGCAAGTTGTGTTTGGTTATAACCATCACGTGCACGTAATTCTTTTAGGCGATTTCGCAAGTTGATCAACTCCTTACTTAAACGATATACTATCCTAGTCATTTTGACAACTATATTAGTCAAAATGACATAAATTAATTGCATTAATCGATATAAAAGGAGCCTCCGGGTTGTCTGAAGTTAGACATCCGAGAGGCTTATAAAAGCGATGATAGCAGGATTTAAATCAGTGGTACAAAGATGGGTGTTTAAACTACTACTTCAAAATCAACGACTTGAGGAAGAGTAGACACATCGTGTTTAGTCATAAAATCTATTAAAATTTGTGCGCCTTCTTCTTGAATATCTTTAATTACAGGTGCATTCGCAAACATTTTATAATTACCACCGCCTACAGCACGATAATTATTCACGCAAATAGTGTAGACTTCCTCAGGATTTAGAGGATTTTTGCCAACTTTAATATTAGTAACACGTTGACCAATGGGTTGTCCTACGTGAATGGTATAGGTAACGCCACCATAAATATCATAGTTATAATGTTGTGGTTTAGGATATAAATAATCTTCATTTACAGTGATGCGGTTATTGTTGTCTAAGGTAAAATAGCTTGCTGATTGTTCTATTGCTTCTTTTATTTGAGCTCCTGAAAGTTTTAATACTTGGAATGTATTAGGGAAAGGATAATTATTAATAATTTCCCGCATAGTAACTTGTTGATTAAAACCTGTTGCTGAATCGAATAATGCGGTACTAGCTATATCTGCACCACTTTTCTCTAATAAAATGTAGTTCAGTAAATTGAGAAAAGGATGAGGTTGTAGCCGAGCTTCAAATTTATCATTAATTAACATCGGTTCAGATAGTGTAGTGATGTTAGTATCTAGCCAATCTTCTAAACTATTTAATAATGAAGCATCCTGGTCTGAAAGAATAAGGTCTATATCTGAAGGAACTGGTAAGAGCTTAGCTTCTTTTTTAATAATTTGGCGATGATTAAGAGTTAGCGTGACTTTGCCAACTTGAGTACCACGTGTGCCTGGTTGGATAACAGCAACATCATGTTTAATCGATGCAATTTCACGATGTTGATGACCGGTAATAAGAACATCTATATCTTTATGGAATTGATTTAAAATAGCAGAAGCTTCATTTTCTCCTGTTAGATCCTCTGTAGGTTCATTACTTTCAAGATCTCTTTCAAAACCCCCATGATAAGAAACAACGACAATATCAGATTTTTCACGTACTACAGGCAATAATTGTTTAAGTGTATCTATAGCACTTTTGAACGTTAAGTCTTTAATATTCGCTGGATTTTCCCAGTTTGGAATATATTGTGTCGTTAAGCCAATTACGCCGATAGTTAGTCCACCTTTTTCAAAATAATATACTCCGTCACCCGTAAAAGGTCTGTTTTGACTATCTAAAATGTTAGCGCATAACATTGGATGGTTAAGGTGACTCAATGTGTCTTTAAGATAAGGGAAACCGTAATTAAATTCATGATTACCGATAGTGCCAAAATCAAAGTTAAGGCGATTATAGATGTCAGTTAATGGCTTACTAGAACCTAATTCAGAGACTAAGTAATTACATAATGGGGAGCCTTGTAAGAAATCGCCATTATCAATTTTTAAACTATAATCATCACGTGCACGTTCTTCTTCAATCAACTGATTTGCTTTGAGTAACCCCATAGGTAGTGCTTGATTGCGTTGTGAAAAGTTGGTTGGGAATATGTACCCATGTACATCGCTAACAATATAAAAAGAGAGTTGTGTCATAATCATCATCCTTTCGAAAGTAGAGGTATAAAGATAGTTGGGCTTATGAAAAGACGTTTTATTCTTCATCTTTAAAGTCTACTTAATTATAAACTACTAAATAATACCAGTGACTAATACTTTATTTTCTTTTTAATGAGTATGAGTGTCTAAAATATCTCCTAATATATATTAAGGTATAGAAAAATTATAGTGTAAATAAAAGGGGACAAAAGATAAACGGGATAATATTTAACTAATTTTTTACAGTATCTTAATATTTTAAATGTTATTTATATAATATTAACTATTATTAAATGTTATTAATTTTAATGTTGTGCTATTCTTAAATTATCGGATAATTTTATGGATTCGAGATTCTATACATATTGAACGGGGGCATTACGCAATGAAAAAAATCACCTATCTTTTAATAATGGCATTGGCCGTTATTATTTTTGCAGCAGCTTGTGGAAGTAACAGTTCTTTGGAGAGTAAAGAGGGTAGTTCTAATAGTGATTCAGGTAAAGATGGCTACACTCCTAAGAAATTAACAGTACAATTTGTACCTTCTCAAAACGCAGACACATTAGAAGCAAAAGCAAAACCACTGGAAAAATTGTTGTCTAAGAAATTAGGTATTCCAGTTAAAGTATCAGTATCAACTAACTATAATACGATTGTTGAAGCAATGAAATCTAAAAAGGTAGATGTTGGTTTCTTACCACCAACAGCCTATACATTAGCGCACGATCAAAAAGCAGCTGATTTACTGTTACAAGCACAACGTTATGGAGTTAAAGATGATGGTTCTAGCTCAGAAAAATTAGTAAAAGATTATAAATCAGAGATTCTAGTGAAAAAAGATTCAGGAATTGATAGTTTGAAAGATTTAAAAAATAAAAAAATCGCATTACAAGATGTTACTTCGACAGCAGGTTACACTTTCCCAATTGCAACACTTAAAAAGATGCAGGTATTGATGCAACTAAAGACATGAATATTGTAAACGTAAAAGGGCATGACCAAGCGATTATTTCATTATTAAATGGAGATGTTGATGCAGCAGTCTTCCAAGATGCACGTAATATTGTGAAAAAAGATCAACCAAATGTATTTAAAGATACTAAAATTCTTAAATTAACAGAACCTATTCCTAACGATACGATTTCAATTCGTCCAGATATGAATAAAGATTTCCAAGACAAATTGAAAAAAGCTTTTAAAGATATTTCTAAAACAAAAGAAGGACACAAAATTATTAGCGAAGTTTACTCTCATGAGGGATATACAGATGCTAAAGATTCAGATTTTGATATTGTAAGAAAATATGAAAAAGAAGTTCAAGATATGAAATAAAGCACTTATCCTTATTATTTAAATGAAACAACACAGATTGAACAAGTAATCTAGAAAGAGGCTAGGACATATAAATAGAGTGATATGATGAGATATTTATCTTATTTTATACACTATTAGTGTCCCGACCTCTTTCTCTTTATAAAAGAAAGGTGTTAGAAATGAGTCAAATTGAGTTTAAGGAAGTCAGTAAGGTCTATCCTAATGGTCATGTAGGATTAAAAAATATTAATTTAAATATTGAAAAGGGTGACTTCGCGGTTATAGTAGGATTATCAGGTGCTGGTAAGTCTACTCTTTTAAGAGCAGTGAACCGATTACATGACGTTACTTCAGGTGAAATATTTATAGAAGGTAAATCGATTACAAAAGCCTCAAATAAAGAATTATTATTAATGCGTCGAAATATTGGAATGATTTTTCAACATTTTAATTTAGTAAAACGTTCTTCAGTTTTACGCAATGTTTTAAGTGGTCGCGTAGGTTATCATTCAACTTGGAAAATGGTGTTAGGTCTATTTCCAAAAGAAGATAAATTAAAAGCGATGGATGCCTTGGATAGAGTGAATATCTTGGATAAATGTAACCAACGTTCAGATGAGTTGTCAGGAGGACAACAACAACGTGTTTCTATTGCTCGCGCTTTAGCTCAAGAGGCCTCAATCATTTTAGCAGATGAACCTGTTGCTTCGCTCGATCCTTTAACGACCAAACAAGTTATGGATGATTTAAAAAGAATCAACGAGGAATTAGGTATAACAATCTTAATCAACCTACATTTTGTAGATTTAGCACTTGAGTATGGGTCTCGAATTATTGGACTACGTGCAGGTGAGGTAGTATATGACGGGCCGGCACATGAAGCAACAGAAGAGGTGTTTGATGAGATTTATGGTCGCAAGCTTAAAGCCGATGAAAAGCTAGGGGTGGAGTAAAATGAGTACACCCACTACTAATAAATACAATCAATACTTAAATAAAAAAATGTCACTAAAGACGAGTTTCTCAGTGCTTATTGTTGTTGTATTAGTAATTTGGAGTTTTCTATATACTGGTTTTAGTTTTGGAGATTTATTGATTGGCCTTCCTCAAATTGGAAATTTTTTCGCTCAAATGGTACCGCCTGATTGGTCTTATATACATACAGTTTTAAAACCGATGTTAGACACAATCCGAATGGCTATTGTAGGGACATTTTTAGGGGCGATTGTTTCTATTCCTATATCACTAATTTGCGCAAATAATATTATTAAAGCAAGGTGGATTACTATACCAGCACGATTTATTTTAAATATAGTACGTACTATTCCAGATTTATTATTAGCATCAGTTTTTGTAGCGATATTTGGAATTGGTCAAATTCCTGGGGTCTTAGCTTTATTTATTTTAACAATAAGTGTTATAGCTAAATTGTTTTATGAATCATTAGAAACTATTGATGAAGGACCTATGGAAGCTATGACTGCTGTAGGAGCGAATAAAATAAAATGGATTATGTTTGGTGTAGTACCACAAACAGTTTCAATATTTCTATCGTATGTTCTATATTTGCTTTCGAAATTAATATTCGTGCCTCTGCAGTGTTAGGACTTGTAGGAGCCGGGGGTATTGGTTTGTTTTATGATTCAACATTAGGTTTATTTCAGTATCCTAAAACGGCGATGATTATTTTGTTCACACTAGTAATTGTGGTCATCATTGACTATATCAGTTCGAAAGTGAGGGAACATCTCGTATGATACAAGAAGAAAAACATTTGGAAGAGAAGTATCTTTTAAAAACTAAAAAGCAAAAGCAAGAAGTAATAAAAAATTGGATAATTGTACTAATTGTATTAGCTATTATTGCTTGGGGATTCGCTGGAATGCCAGCTTTAGAATTAAAGTCTAAATCTATTGAAATCTTAAAATCAATTTTCAATGGTCTGTTCCATCCTGATTGGAATTATGTATATATCCCGGCAGGTGAGGATTTATTAAGAGGACTATTCGAAACGTTTGCTATTGCGATTATTGGTACGTTTATTGCCGCAATGATGTGTATTCCGTTTGCATTTTTAGGTGCTCGTAATCTTGTTAAATTACATCCAGTAAGTGGAGTTACTAAATTTTTTCTAAGTGTGATTCGTGTATTTCCTGAAATAGTAATGGCTCTTATTTTTATTAAAGCAGTAGGGCCTGGTTCATTCTCGGGAGCGTTAGCCTTAGGGATTCATTCAATAGGGATGCTTGGCAAATTGTTTGTTGAGGACATCGAAAGTTTAGATTTCACATCAGTAGAATCATTAAAGGCAAGTGGCGCAAACAAAACCAAGACGTTAGTGTTTGCGGTTATCCCGCAAATTCTTCCTTCATTTTTGTCACTCGTTTTATATCGTTTTGAATTAAACTTGCGTTCGGCGTCTATTCTAGGATTAATTGGTGCTGGCGGTATAGGGACTCCGTTAATCTTTGCAATACAAACACGTTCTTGGGATCGCGTCGGTGTTATTCTAATTGGTTTAGTAGTAATGGTAGCTATTGTAGATTTGATTTCAGGCGCTATTCGGAAACGTATCATTTAAGCTTTTGAACATAATTTTTAAGAAAATTAATAATATATATCCCCCAATATTAGACAATTAAATTCTAATATTGGGGTTTTCTCTAGCTTTTTCCCTTCATTTCTGTAAACTTCTCCCTTAACTATTTTAACAAGATAGCGTTAATACTGTATAAAATAAATATAAAATTCATTGATTATTAAATACTATTTATGTCTATATTGTGATACTCTTATATTGTCGAGTGATTTGACACCATAGAAGACTTTTCATATTGAACCGGGGCATTATGCAATGAAAAAAATCACTTATCTTTTAGTAATGGCTATGGCAACCCTTATTTTTGCGACAGCTTGTGGAAATAATAGTTCTTTAAGTAGCAAAGATAATAGTTCTGACAGTGGTTCAGGCAAAGATGGCTATACGCCTAAAGAATTAAAAGTTCAATTCGTACCATCTCAGAACGCCGGCACATTAGAAGCAAAAGCTAAGCCACTTGAAAAAATATTATCTAAAGAGTTAAATATTCCAGTTAAAGTATCAGTATCAACAAACTACAATACTATTGTGGAAGTGATGAAATCTAAACAAGTAGATGTTGGTTTCTTACCTCCAACAGCTTACACATTAGCACACGATCAAAAAATAGCAGATTTATTACTTATAGCTCAACGTTATGGGGTTAATTTAGATGGATCTGAGTCTAAAGAGCTTGTGAAGAATTATAAGTCAGAAATTTTAGTGAAAAAAGATTCAGGTATTAATAGCTTAAAAGATTTAAAAAATAAAAAAATTGCATTACAAGAAGTAACTTCAACATCAGGTTATACTTTCCCAGCAGCAACACTTAAAGAAGAAGCGAATATTGATTTAACTAAAGATATGAAAGTTATCAACGTTAAAGGTCATGACCAAGCAGTTATTTCATTGTTAAATGGAGACGTTGACGCAACAGCAGTTTATCAAGATGCACGTAATTTAGTGAAGAAAGATGAACCTAATGTATTTAAAGATACTAAAATCCTTAAAATAACTGAACCAATCCCAAATGATACGATTTCAGTACGTTCAGATATGAATAAAGATTTCCAAGAGAAATTAAAACAAGCATTTAAAAATTTAGCTAAAACAAAAGAAGGTCACGACATTATTAGTGAAATATATGGTCATGAAAGTTATGTAGAAGCACAAGATTCTGATTTTGATATAGTTAGAAAATATGAAAAACAAGTTCAAGATATGAAATAAAGTGACTTGTTTATTACTTAAATAAAAGCTGTTTCAAGCACAATTAAATAAGCGATATAGAAAGAGGCTAGGACATATAAATATTGAGAGTTTAGGGCATGAAATACATAAATGTTTGAAACCGGTTAACGGCATTTCAAAGTAAGTGTTTGGACCCATCTTTCAATTGAATGTCCAGACCTCTTTCTTTGTGTAAAAGAAGGGTGTTAATAATGAGTCAAATTGAGTTTAAAGAGGTCAATAAGATTTATCCCAATGGGCACGTAGGATTAAAAAATATAAATTTAAATATTGAAAAAGGAGACTTTGCAGTCATCGTTGGACTGTCTGGTGCTGGTAAGTCTACCTTATTAAGATCAGTGAATAGATTACATGATGTTACATCTGGCGATATTATTATCGAAGGTAAATCCATCGCAAAAGCGTCAGGTAAGGATTTATTACTTATGCGCCGTAACATCGGTATGATTTCTCAACATTTTAATTTAGTAAAACGCTCTTCAGTTCTACGCAATGTATTAAGTGGACGCGTCGGCTATCACCCAACTTGGAAAATGGTGTTAGGACTTTTTCCAAAAGAAGATAAAATCAAAGCAATGCATGCATTAGATCGAGTAAATATATTAGATAAGTGTAATCAACGTTCAGATGAATTATCAGGAGGACAACAACAACGTATTTCTATTGCACGCGCTTTAGCCCAAGAACCTTCAATTATTCTAGCCGACGAGCCTGTGGCATCATTAGACCCTTTAACAACAAAGCAAGTTATGGATGACTTAAAACGAATTAACGAAGAGTTAGGCATTACAATTTTAATTAATTTACACTTTGTCGATTTAGCACTTGAATATGGAACTCGGATTATAGGCTTACGCGACGGTGAGTTAGTTTATGATGGACCAGCAAGTGAAGCGACAGAAGAAGTGTTTAATGATATTTATGGTCGTGAGCTTAAAGCTGATGAAAAACTAGGGGTGGATTAATATGGCAATACCTACAACAAGCAAATATGATCAATATTTAAATAAGAAGTTGTCACTTAAAACGAGCTTTACTGTGCTACTAGTTATGGTACTAGTAGTATGGAGCTTTTTATATACTGGATTTAGCATTAGTGACTTAATGGTTGGGCTTCCGCAGATTGGTAATTTCTTTGTACAAATGGTGCCGCCGGATTGGTCTTATATACATATAATTTTACAACCAATGTTAGACACGATTCGAGCGGCTATTGTAGGAACGTCTCTAGGTGCGATTGCTTCGATTCCCATTTCATTAATTTGTGCGAGTAATATTATTAAAACGAAATGGATTACAATTCCAGCACGTTTTTTATTAAATATACTACGAACTATTCCTGATTTATTATTAGCATCAATATTTGTAGCAATATTTGGAATCGGACAAGTACCAGGGGTATTAGCATTATTTGTTTTATCAATATCAATCATAGCTAAATTATTCTATGAATCACTTGAAACAATCGATCCAGGACCTATGGAAGCTATGACAGCAGTAGGCGCAAATAAAATAAAATGGATTATGTTTGGTGTTATTCCACAAACCGTTTCAATATTCTTATCTTATGTATTATTCTCTTTCGAAATTAATATTCGTGCATCTGCAGTATTAGGATTAGTAGGAGCAGGTGGTATTGGTCTCTTCTATGATTCAACGTTAGGACTATTCCTATATTCTAAAACGGCAATGATTATTTTATTCACGCTTGTTATTGTAGTCGTAATTGACTATGTGAGTTCGAAAGTGAGGGAACGATTGATATGACACAAGATCTGCAAAATTTAGAACGTAAATACCTTTTAAAAGTAAAAAGTAATAAAAGAAAAATAATTAAAAATTAGGCTATTACACTTGTTGTTATCATTGTTATTGCTTGGGGATTTTCAGGCATGCCTTTATTACATTTAAAATCTAAATCTTTAGAAATTTTAAACTCAATTTTCTACGGGTTATTTCATCCTGATTGGGGTTATGTATACATTCCAGAAGGCGAGGATTTATTACGTGGCTTACTAGAAACGTTTGCTATCGCAGTCATTGGTACATTTATTGCTGCTATTATATGTATACCGTTCGCATTTTTAGGGGCGCCTAATTTGATTAAAGTACGTTCAATTAGCGGGATAACAAAGTTTATGTTAAGTGTAATTCGTGTTTTTCCAGAAATAATCATGGCGCTCATCTTTATTAAAGCAGTAGGGCCAGGCTCGTTTTCAGGAGTGTTAGCTTTAGGAATTCATTCAGTTGGTATGTTAGGTAAATTATTTGTTGAGGATATTGAAAGTCTAGATTTCACTGCAGTAGAATCATTAAAAGCAAGTGGAGCCAATAAGACAAAAACACTAGTGTTTGCGGTTATTCCCCAAATACTACCATCATTTTTATCGCTTATTTTATATCGTTTTGAATTAAATCTTCGTTCAGCTTCTATTTTAGGTCTGATTGGCGCCGGGGGAATTGGTACACCATTAATCTTTGCGCTACAAACACGTTCTTGGGACCGTGTAGGTATTATTTTAATTGGCTTAGTTATTATGGTTGCTATCGTAGACTTAATTTTGGGCGCGCTACGTAAACGCATTGTTTAATATTTTTAGGACGAGAGGTAAGACACATTAATTAGCTTTTAGAGTATAAACTATTGATGCCTTGCCTCTTGTTTATATTATAATCTTACTTCCCTCTTCATCTAAGTTACTTACATCTACTTTGGTAATATTGCCATTTTCATCTAATAACGGTGTGATTCCACCACCTGTACTTATCCAAGTTGATAAGTATTGAATACCTGTCTTTTTATCCGTTAAAATATAGCATCTTGTAGAACCATTTCCTCCAACTTTTTCAACTAAAAATCTGTTATATTCTTTTTCTTTATTGCCAAACATAAGCACCCTCCTTACTAGATATATATCATCAAATCCTTGAAAGTAAACTTATTGGAGTCTGTATTTTCCGGAAAATAATCGTTAACCATAAAATCGAATTTTAAATATTGCTTTTTTATTAAAAATTAAATTGTCTTACAATATTAATTTTATTACGAAAATATATTGCATTTAAGTTTTTTGGATATAGAATTATATGTGTGAATTATATCTTTTTCGATTTACAAATAAAACTAGGAGGTCAATATGAAAAGGTTATTTTTTATATGTATTATGTTTTTATTTTTATTAGTAGGTTGTTCTCTCGGTGAGAATAATCAAGATTCCGATGAAAATTCAGAGAAAAACAGTAAAGCCAAAGCGACAGATAAGATGAAGTCTTTTAAAATGGGGCAAGTTGTTGAAGCAGACGGTATTGATATTAAGGTCGTAAAAGCAGAATTCATTAATAGTTACGATGAGTTTAGTGCACCAAAAAATGGTAAAGCGTTAAGAGTCTATATTAAATTTAAAAATAATAATGATGATCAAGTATTAATAGATAATACTGATTTTGGAATGAAAGTGAATAATGAGAACTATGAAGAGTGGTATAGTAGTGATGACATGCATGAAGGATTTAGCCATCAATTGAATCATAACAATACAGCTTCAGGTTATATCACTTATGACGTTCCAGATAGTGATAACTATACTTTAGAACTAGATGCAATACCAAATTTTAATAAAGTAAGAGCAAAATGGGTTATTAATAAATCTGACATTAGCAATTCAGATGAAAACAATAGTACTTCAGGTAATAGCTCAGCTAGGGAGGAGAATACATCAACAAATGATTCTGACGACTCAGCAACAGACGACGACTCAACAGATGCTGAAGAAGAGGATGAAGGTGTGACATACCCAGCTTCTATGTATAATGACTTGGTTGATGAATATAATTCTCTTACTGATGGTGAAAAGATGAATCATGTATCAAAAGATGTGTTAGAAATCGAATATGACCAATTAGAAGCACGTGTAGAAGCATTGTATGAAAAAGAAGAAGAAAAGTACGAAAAACAGGCTGCTAAAGAAGAAGCAGAATATGAGAGACAACAAGCAAAAGAAGAAGCAGAGTTTGAAAAAGAACAAGCTGAAGAAGAAGCAGAGTACGAAAAACAACAAGCCGAGGAAGAAGCTAAAGCCGAACAAGAAGAACAAGCTGAAGAAGAAGCCGAAAGTGCAGAATCATCTTCAGATGAAGAAGATGCCAACTCAGAAGATAATGCCGCTTAAAAATAATCCATCACTTTATTTCTTTTATGTATAATTTAGAGAAAAGGAAGTGATATTGATGGAAACAGTTTATATTGCAGGGGGATGTTTATGGGGTGCTCAAGCATTTATTAAGACACTGCCTGGCGTAATTTCAACTGAAGCAGGACGTGCGAATGGAACTACAAGTCAACTAGATGGCGACTATGATGGTTATGCAGAATGTGTAAAAACTGTATTTGAGCCCAAACGTATCACTATTACTGACTTAATGAACTATCTGTTCGAAATAATAGACCCTTATAGTGTGAATAAACAGGGCGTCGACGAAGGTCCTAAATATCGCACAGGTATTTATAGTGAAGACGATAAGCATCTTCAAGAAGCACAGGACTTTATTAACAACCGAGAAGATAAAGAACGCATTGCGGTCGAGGTCTTACCATTAAACAATTATGTTAAAAGTGCCGAAGAACATCAAGACAGATTAGATAAATCGCCAGAAGATATCAGTTATTGTCATATTCGTTCGGACATACTAACTAAATATTTATAAAACAAGATATGACTTTCATCAGAAATAAGGTATGAAAAAAGAGGTTGGAACATTCTAATAAATGCCCAACCTCTCTTTTTAAATTATTTATTGTCACAATCAAAAGTATCAGCGAAACTTAACGCAGCTAAGCCTAATAAGTCTAACGCATGTTGCGCGCCTTCTTTACCGTGACCAGCTTCGAAATGTTTGTAAGCAGCAACGCCTAATACACCGAAAGTAGTGATTGAACCTAAACGAGATAAGTTTTTGTTTAAGAAACTAACTGCGTAGAAAGCAGCGGCAGCAGCTTCTAATGAGCCAGCTAATTTAACTGAGTTTTCAGGTAAACCAAATACATTTGTGAAAGTTTCTTTCATTTCTTGGTCACCTTTAAGTTTTGGTTTTGAAGCAGTGTATAATTCTTTAGCAAGTTTTAAGTTTGCAGCATAACGTAAAATCATAATTTAAAAATCTCCTTTTTATTTGTTTTCAAAATATTTATCAACAATAGGTTTAACGCGTTCGCCAAATAGACGAATTGACTTCATTACATAGTCATGAGGCATAGAGCCTACAGGGGTATGAATCATGAAGCGGTTAAGTCCTAATGTTTCTACCGTCTCAATAATCTTTTGGGCAACCGTTTCGGGACTGCCAAGGTAGATTGCACCATTACTTCCTATTTCTCTTTCAAACATATTTTCATCAAATTCAGGCCAACCACGTTCGCGACCTAAAATATCATGATGTGCTTTTAAAGAAGGGAAGTACTCTTTCTTAGCTTGTTCATCTGTTTCAGCTACGTAACCCCAAGAATGTACAGAGACTGGCAATTCATCAGGATTATGGCCATATGATTCTGCCACGGATTTATAAATTTCAATATTACGTGTAAATCGTCTAGGATTACCGCCAATAATCGCATACGTAATTGGTAATCCAAAGGCACCAGCTCTTAATGAAGATTCAGGTGTGCCACCAGTCGCAATTGAAATAGGTAATTTACCATGTTCTACACGCGGATAAATTCCTGTCGCTTCAAAACTTGGTCTCAATTTACCATCCCAACTGACTACTTCATGTTCATTAATATGTAAGAGTAATTGTAACTTTTCATTAAATAAATCTTCGTAGTCATCTAAATTATAACCGAATAATGGGAAAGATTCGATGAATGACCCTCGACCAATCATTATTTCAGCACGTCCATTAGATACTGCATCTAATGTTGAGAAACGTTGATAGACACGCACAGGATCATCAGAGGATAAGACTGTTACCGCTGAAGATAACTTAATATTTGTAGTACGGCCAGCTGCAGCAGCTAATACAGTCACAGGGTCTGAAACTGCGTAATCTTCTCGGTGATGCTCACCTAATCCGTAAATGTCTAACCCTAATTGGTCAGCCAATTCAATTTCTTCAACTATATCGCGAATTCTTTGAGCATTAGATACTGCTTCTTGTTTACCATCGGGCATATAAATGTTTCCATTATCCGCAAATGAAGTCAATCCTAATTCTATTTTCAACACGCCACCTCCTATTGGTATAAATTTTATACTTGAATTGTATGCCTATTTTAAAGGTTAGTCAATAGAAATGTTTCGAATTAGAGATATTTATTTTTGAAAATGTAGGTTTTTTATTTTTTATGTATTGGGATCTAATTGGGGATATATTAAGAGTTAACGCAAATATATGAACTTTAAAAGTATTTTGTAAATTTCAAACAGTCTTTAGAAAAGTTAAATATCGTGGCATAATATAAATGTTGTGAAAAACTTTATGAAAGGGTAATAACAATGTCTATTCAAAAACCAATGAATTATAATAAAATAACAACGATATTCTTTATCGCAGGAATTATTGTTATGAGCAGTTTATATACAGCTATACCATTAACTGCAGAATTCGCTAAAGACTTCAGGATTCCACCATCTATCGCTACGTTAAACGGGGTTGCCTTCTCGATTACCTACTCAGTAAGTTGTTTATTCTACGGTACTATATCAGAAAAGTTCAGTCGTATTCGCACCATCCTATTTGGTGTTAGTGGACTAATTATTATTTGTTTAATAATAGGGTTTATTCATTCATTTATGCTACTAGTCATTTTACGTGCAATTCAAGGTGTGTTTGCGGCAGCCTTTCACCAATTTCAATTACTTATGTGACAGAAACATATTCTCCAGTTAAACGTATGACGGCGATTAGCTTTATTAGTACGAGCTTCATGCTATCTGGTATTATCGGTCAGAATTTAAGTGAAATTATTGTTAGTTTTTCAAATTGGCATGTAGTCTACTTTACGCTTACCATTCTTTATATCTTACTAGCATTCGTTATTTATAAAAACATCCCAGAAAGTCCAATTAAAAATCCACAAATTAAGCTATTACGTTTCTTTAATAATTTTAGTGATTTTAGAACAAATAAAGCAGTATTACTATGTTATGGCGTATCTTTAACACTACTTACAATGTTTATTAGTATGTACACGGTATTTAATAATTACATTACTTCAGATATTATTGGTGGAAATGACACAACTGCAATTAATGCAAAATTGTTTGGAATAATTGGTATGCTATTATCGCTTATTGCTGGGCGAATTAGTGATCGTACAGGAGTTAAAAATATTATTCTAGGAGCCTTAATAGTAAGTACAGTATCACTCATTTTAATGTCTATCACTACGAATATTATTTTACTTATCATATGGAGTGTAACGTTTGTAGGGGGTATTGCTTTTGCTATACCTTCAACAATTTCTAAAGTTGGTTTAACTGTTAATGGTAATCAGGGTTTCTTCCTATCAGTAAATACATTTATTCTATTTTTAGGTACGGCTATAGCGCCAATTTTAAGTATTGTGCTAAACAATATTAATAGCTTTACTGTACAGTTTAATGTGATTGCAGTAATAGGTATTATTGCTATTGCTATTGTTTTATTCTTACCACGTAGAAAAAATGAAATAAGATAAAGATAGGAATGAAAATTTGAAAGTAATTACTTGAAGATGCCTAACACTACTTCGTAAATAACGTGGTCTTATATAGATAATGAGTTAAAAAATAAGAGTAGCTAGAGAGGGGATAATCACTGTATTATTTATCCTATAAATATGAAGACATTGATTAGGGTAAGGGAGTAATGAGGTGATATTAATGGACCAGAAGATGATAATCGCTAATATCATAAACATTATATTATTGGTCATGTTAATCATTTATAATATGGCTAATTTATCCACATGGGTTTTAACTATTATCGCTATTTTGATGGTAATTAATAGTGGTTATATGGTTTATAAGTCTATCTCGTCTAAAGAAAATAAACGATAACGTATAATTTAAAAAGCATTCTCACTAATGGTTGGTGAGAATGCTTTTTAATCGTTTTGACAAGTTAATGAGGTTTCTAAAATATCATTTAATGTTTCGAAAACTTCTTCTACAGTATAATTATAATCGTTTTCTACCCATCGTCTTAACACTTCTATCACACCACTACTGTAAAAATCGGCAATAATTTCAGGATGCTTACTGTTTTGAATTTTTATAGATAGTGGATCATCTTGTTGCCTAGTATCGTTCAAAATCATTTCACGACTCACGTTTGTCAAAGTGCGAAATACATCGACCTGACGAGAGGATACTAATAAATGTTTAAATATCTTCTTATTCTGCCCTATGTAATAAATGAATTCTTGAAAAGATTCGGACGTAGTTATACCTTCAGAGTTATTTTCGGTCATAGTAATTTTTTGAGTTATGAAGTTGGTTAAAGAGTAAAGTAAATCGTATTTATCTTGGAAATAACGATAGAATGTACTGCGATTAATTTCTGCCACTTCACATATTTTTTGAACAGTAATTTCATCAAAATGATAATCATACAATAATTCAAATACTGTTTCGTGAATATGTTTAATCATACGTTTTTGATTTGCTGTAGGCATACTTCGATTCTCCTATACACTTTATTAATAGCCTAATGTAATAAGAGTAATTTATCACAATAGTAGCTACATTTCCAAAAATAAACATTACTCTATCTTTTTTACATATAATTTCAATTGAATTGAATCTTTGAAGATTGAAAAAATTTTTATAAAAAAGTGAGAGTTTAAAAAGTAATTTGACCTTGAGAGACGTTTATATATGTGAAAGGAAATAAAAATAGGTTTAAAAATATACTAGATGAGAGTGTTGAAAAAATTAACATAGAATATAAAAAAGAGGCCAAGACATCAATGATTAAATGCCTTAACCTCTTATTCATGCTATTTGATCAAGCATGCCCCTTAAAAATTTCTCCCGATTGTTTGATACCAAACTTATTTAGTATTGATATCTTCTAACCATTCATCCACTTTGTTGTCATTATTATCTACATAATCTTTCGCAACTTTTTCTGGATTTTTGTTGTCGACAAAGATTTTCTTAGCTAATTTCTCTTCGTCTTTCTTACTCCAGTCATCCGCAATACGAGTAGCTATAGTGTATGCAGCTGGATGTTGTTCTTTGAAGTCACTGTTAAATACTAAATCAATATGTTGATCATTATTACCATAAATATTATCTGGGTCTTTTAACATTTTAGCGTCTAATTCTTTAGTAAACCAACTTGGTTCCATAGCAGTAAAGACAATAGGTTGTTGTTGTTTATAAGCTTTTTGAATTTTTTTGAACTGATCTTGGTCAGAACTTTCTTTCAAGCTATATTTATCTAAATTATCGCTATCAAGTTCATCTTTTGTTGATTTCATAACACCATTTCTAGCGTCTGTTCCTTGAATTGTCCAATCTACAGATTCACCAAAGTCTTTATTTTTTAAATCGCTAATTGAATCAATATCTTGTTCATATTTTGGTACAGCTAAACCAACTCTGACATTATCTATTAAATGTTTGTCGTCATAAACTGTTAAGTTACTTTTGAATTTATTATAGTAACTTTTATCAGTAGTAGGGAAGATACCTGAAGCATGGAATGAATCTTTACTTTCTGAAACTGCTGCATATAATGGACCACTAGCAGTTACAGGTGTCGTTGTTACATCATATCCAGCATCTTTTAATACTTCCGCAATTACTAAAGATCGTGGTGTAGAGTTATCAGTTGCGATATATGGAATTTCGATTTCTTTATTACCAAGTGACGTCTTACTATCGTCAGATGAGCCACTACCGCTACCGCTATTACCACATGCACTTAGCACAATGGCTAAGGCAAGTGTGGCTAGTAGTCCTAGAAACTTCGAACTACATCGTTTAAACATAACGTATTTCCTCCTTTTTAGAATTAATCTCTGCGTTCGTCATCGTGACGATTTGTATTAGACTGTTGGTTATATCTATCGTAAATACCTTTATTGTTTTCACGAGCGTATAACATTAATGCTTTAAATAATACGTCTTGATCAGTATCATTATCTGTTAAATCTTTATATAAATCTGTTGTTTTATCGAAACTAGAATTGTAGTTATCTTCATATCGATGGTTTCTATCGTCTTGGTGATTATAATCTTCATGACGATGTTCTTGATAATAACGTTCATGGTTATCATAGTGGTTATAATCATTAGGATAATAACTATTGCCGTTTTGAGTATACAATCTTTCATAATCGACATCGTCACGTGGTGCTATTGGTTGTCCATAAGATGGGCGACCATGATATTGTTCATTGTTATAAGGACGACGTGCTAAATCATTATAACGGAAATTATCATCGCGACGTTGTTGATATTGTGCATCTCTGTCACGTTGACTAGCTTCGCGACGGTCGTAGTCACGACGGTCGTCGTAGCGTCTGTTTGGTTGTGCTTGGTCGTTGTCTAAGCGTACGGAACGGTTGTAATCTTCATTGTTGTAATGTTCAGGGCGTTGAGTGTTATCACGATGGTTATCGTGAGGGTATGTGCCTGCTGCATATCCTGCGTTGTAGTTGTTGTGGTCTGGGTGTTGGTTTTGATTATTGTTATAGTATCTGTCGCTACGTCTGTCATCTTGATAGCTAGCGTTGTAATGGGCTGGGCTAGTGAATTCTCTATAGCGTGTATCTTCATGACCTTTTCTAGAAGCGGAAGAATCGTGATTATCTTCTTCTAGGGCTTTACCTTCAACGTCAACGTTTGGTAAGACTGCGCCTAACCATTTAGGTAGGTACCATGACGCGTTACCGAATAGTTTAGTTAGGGCTGGGATTAATGTCATACGTACAACGAATGCATCGAATAGTACACCGAATGCGAGGGCGATACCCATTGATTTAATTGCGCTATCGTCTTGGAATACGAAGGCGATGAATACGCTGAACATAATAAGTGCTGCTGCTACGATCACTGGGCCACTTTCTTTAATTCCTACTCGGATTGAGTGGTCGTTATCGCCTGTTTTACTGTATTCTTCATGAACACGCGTCATTAAGAATAGCTCGTAGTCAATGGCAAGTCCGAACAGTAATCCAATAGTAATTACTGGTAGGAAGGCTAATAATGGGCCTGTATTACTGATACCGAATAGGCCGCTTAAGAAACCATGTTGCATTACTAATGTTGTGAAGCCTAGTGTTGCCATTAATGATAGGATGAATCCAAGTACAGCTTTTAATGGTACTAAGATTGAACGGAATACTACCATTAATAAAATAAATGCTAATACAACGATTACACCAGCGAATACTGGAATTGCGTTGTTAAGTTTTTCTGACATATCAATATTGATTACACTTTGACCAGAAATTTCTGAATCAAAATTATATTTTTCTTGAGCTTGCTTATGGTAATCACGTAAGTCATATACTAAGTTTTCAGTTGATTGAGCGTTTGGTCCTTTATCAGGAATAATTGTAAATAATGCGTAGTTGTTATTGTCATTTAGACGAGCTTTAGATACTGAATCGACGTTGTCTAAATCTTCTAAGTCACTGCGCATATTGTTTAAGTCGCGATTGATGTCGTCTTTACTGCCACCATCTTTCGTATTAACTAACATTACAATTTGTCCGTTGTGACCTTCGCCAAAGTTGTCTGAGATTAAGTTATAAGCTTTATGTGCTGATGAGTCAGCTGGTTTTAAGCTATCGTCAGGAATACCAAGACGCATACCACTTACTGGGATAGCTGCTAAGATTAAGATAAGTAAACTTACAACTACTGCGATAATTGGTTTACCAACAATAAATTTCGCCCAAGGATGATCTTTAGGATCTTTACTTTTTGTTGGCTTATCTTTGATTTTAATACTTTTATGGAAAATGCTAATTAAAGCAGGTAATAATGTTAATGCTGCTAACACAGCGAATAATACACTGATAGCTGAAGCAAATCCCATAATTGCTAAGAAGTCGATACCTACTAGTGATAAGCCACAAACGGCAATCATTACAGTAAGACCGGCAAAGATAACGGCACTACCAGCAGTTCCTACAGCTGTTGCGATAGCTTCTATAGTGTCGACGCCTTTTTTCTTAAGTTCTTTATATCTAAATAGAATAAAGAGGGAGTAGTCGATACCTACAGCTAATCCAATCATCACGGCTAACGTTAATGTGAAGTTTGGAATGTCAAAGATAAACGTTAATAGTGCAATGATACCTACACTTGAGCCTAGGCCGATAATAGCACTAACAATTGGCATACCTGCCGCAATAAGTGAGCTGAAAGTAATAAGTAAGATAACAAACGCTACTACAATACCAACGATTTCTGAAATACCACCAGGTTCAGCATTCATTGCGCCACCTTGTGTTTTTTCAATCTGTACGTTGTGGTTATCTTTTACATCTTTTAATTCTTTATCAATTGTTTTTTCAGATGAGTCTTTCAAGCCTGTTTGAGGGACGACATAGCTAATGTTTGCGATAGCTGTATCGCCTTCATCATTTACTTGTCCACTATCATATGGACTTGAGATGTTTTGAATGTAATCATCTTTTTGTTTGATGTTATCTAATGCATCTTCAATATCTTTCTTAGTATCGTCTTTTGTAAGTCCATCTTCTCTATTGGAGTGGAAGACGATTTTCATCGAGGCTTTTTCACTATCCTGATGGAACTCTTTACTAATTTTATCGTTCGTGTCTAATGATTTAAGACCATTCATTGTAATGTCACTATCAAACTTAGGTGAACTAATCATTAACGGGGTAATAATCACACCTAGGATGACAAGCCATCCAATGACACTAAGCCATTTGTTCTTAGCTATAAATTTTCCTAATTTGTATAATAGCTTTGCCAAGACATTTCCTCCTATTTATTAAATTTTGAACGCCTAACATATGGATGTAGTGTTGATGAGATGTGAGCAGATAATATATCAATCCAACTACGAAAAGGTAAGCGTATTTTAATGTTACATTTGCTAATGTAACAAGTTATACCCTCGTTTGGTACCATTAAAAGTTTTATGACGTTGGAAAATGAAACACTTTAAGGGTTTTGTTGGATTTAAAAAGGGATTCAAGAAGAATTTACAAAAAAACAGGTAAGTTATTAAAGACTTTACCTGAAAATAAATATGTATGTAGTTAGTTGACGAAATAGCCTATAAATAATATAGCTCCGACTAAGAAGAGAATCACGCCGGGGATATAGATCTTTTCTCTGAGGTCAATATCATCATGTTGATAGGCAACGAATCTACTAGTACCAATCAAAATTAAGCCAAACAATAATAAAATGATTGCTAGAACGAGCATCAACATATCCTCCTTAATCAATAGTTGCTTCATTGCTAAATTATTTCGTATGTATGAGCTTTCATACTTATTATATTATCTACCTAACTATTTTTATAGAGTTATATTAATATATTGTAAAATTGATATATTTTTAGCGATGATTTATTAATTAACTTTATAGAATATTAATATTTTATAAAGTTAATTAAAAATTAAACTTGTAGGATTAATAATAGTGAATTTACAGTGGGAAGGGGAAAGAGAAATTCAATTATAATTAAAGAGCTATCACGATAGTCTAGTAATATTAAAAAGGCGACGAGATTGAGAGGTGAATAACTTGCATCCATGTCTCAAATTCGTCGCTATATGGAAAGAAATTAATAATAGGTATTGGTGTCAATAAGGGCAATAAAGTCCTCAATGATAGGTGTTAGATGTCTGTCGTTACGATATAATAACGATATATGACCAGCTGACGGGGCGTTGGGTAGCGCTTTAGCAATAATATTTGGATGATGATATAACACGCTAGCGCTAACTAAACTTAAATAATTTGAATCTTTTATCGTTGTTAAAATACTACTAATACTATTTGATTCCATGTGAACATCTAAGTTAACAAAGTTATTTTTACGCCATTCATCGATACTTTCTCGTGTAGAGCCACTATTATGTATGATAAAGCGATATTCTTGTAAATCTTCTAAAGAAATCTTATCTTGTTGTGCTAATGGATGCCGTTTGTCCATTGCAAGGACTAAAGGATTTTCTTGTAACCTTGTAGTTTGAATTTCACTTTCATTAAATCCTTTTTCAGAAATAATAGCGATATCTATCTTTCTGTTTTTAACTTTCTCGATAATTATAGGCGCAGTCTCAACGGTTAAATCAATATCGATATTTGGATGTTTATGCATGTAGTTTTTAAAAGTTGACGGGAGGATACTGTATACCGGCGCATGAGAAGCACCAATCCTTAAAGTGCCACGTTTGGATTGCTTGAACTCTTCCATCATATCTGTCGTTTCTTCCATAAGGTTTAAAACTTTGTTGGTATTTTGGTATAACAGTTCCCCGGCTTCTGTAAGGTTAAAATGTTTCCCTTTTTTAAAGTATAAGGACAACCCAAATTCTTTGTTTAAGTTTTTTAGATGGAACGTTACAGTAGGTTGTGTAATGCCAAGTTTATCGGCAACTGCGTTTTCGTTTTGCATTTCTACAAAGTGTTTAAAAATAAGAATTTGCTTTGTATTCATAAATTGATTCCCCAAAATTAAATTTGTCTATACTATCTTTATCATAAAGAGAAAAGGTTGAGGAGACGTTAATATTTTGTTTAGAGTTAGTTAATGAGTGTTTTTTACATAAGAGGTAAGTAATAATGAAAAAGATAGGAGAGAGTGGAATGAAGGAGAGGCTACTAGTGGTTTCTGATATTCATGGTCATCGGAAAGCACTTATAACGCTTTTAAAAAAGGCGAAATATAATGCTAGGAAAGATCAACTGGTATTAGTAGGCGATTACGTGAATAATGGACCTGATTCATTTGGAACGTTAAAACTGGTAAAGAGATTGAAACGTAAAGGTGCACTAGCATTAGCTGGCAACCATGAGATGCGTTGGTTAGCAAGCAAAGATAAAAAGATCAAGCGTTGGCATACGTTTTTAAGAGAGCTATCTACTGTTGAAGTCATAGGCGACTATATTTTTGCGCATGCTGGAATAGATACGAGTAAACCTTTAAATAAACAAATTAAAGAATATACTACTGGTCATTATAATCATGAATTGAATACTCATGTGCCTAAAAATAAGTTGTTGATACATGTTCATGTCCCGAACTATCGCCTTGGTTTGAAAAATGACGAGTTATATATGAAGAAAAACATTCTAGACATCGACACAGGAGCAGGGCATGACAAGTATTTATCACTAATCGATTTAACAAATCACTACCAATATTCGGTGAGGGTAACAGATATTAAAAAAGTGAATTGTAAGCGTCTAAAACTATAAGAATAAGTACATTCTCAAGTGACGTATAAGTTCTTAATTTTCAAAGATAAAGCGTATAACTTTTACAATAAATGTTATATAATGTAGGGGAATATTAATCAAAAAGGGTGACATGATTGAATTATAATACGCGAGTTTCTAAATTAAACCTATACGTCAAAGCGTCATGTTCAGCGGTATTATTAAGTGGCTCACTAGTTGGTTATGGATTTACAAAAGATGCTTTTGCGCAAACGAAAGAAAATAGTAATGATATTTCGGAACATGTTGCATCTGTTCAACGTGAATTAGATAAAGCTATGGCTAAGGCAAAAGTAGAAATTAACCGACTACATCATTTAAATGCTACTGAACTACGCAGTTATCAAGAGGATATTGAAGATGCACAGAGTCAAGATGATATTAAGCAAATTGTGACAGATGCTAAGGAAGAAGATCGTTTATCTGCTCAAGAAATAACAGATAATAGTCTCAAACATTCATCTAACAATAAGAATTCAGACTTGAATAGTGATCAAACCACTTCAACCAAATTAGATGAAATAATGAAAGATTTGGATGCTTTTTCTAAAAAGGTTGACACCCGTCAACAAAATAACACTACAACATCTAAAGAAGATTCGAGCGCTACGTCTAATTTTACAACTGAACGACCTACGACAGATGCTAGTGAACGTTCTCATTTGAATAAAGATGAGGCGACCTCTGTATTAGATGAATTAGACAATCTGAAAAACGAAGTTGGCCAAGACAAACAAAGTACAGATACATCTACTACTGAAGATAAAGCAAGTTCTGAACTAAAAACTTCTATTAAAGATAAAGTAGAAGAAGCAAAGGACGATCATTCTACCGAAAGTGTTTTAAATAACTTAGAAAAAGCTGACAAATTAACTCAATCTCAACAAAAAGAGTCAAGTGCTATACCACATAATGCGTCACTTCAAGATGAATTAACGGCACCCGAAAAAATCGATCAGGCAATTACTAAAATTGAAGACAAACCTAATGAAACAACGCAACGTTATACTGACCATAAGCTTGAACAATTAAGAAACCTACGTCAACACGTGAATGATAATCAAGATTTATCTTCAACACAGAAGCATAATATTGAAAAAGATATCACGACTGTTCGCAATAATGTAAAAAATAATCGTGAGGCTCTTCTTGATCGCTTAAATCACACTTCTAATAAGCAAGCCACTGTTGAAAAAATAGTGGGAGACCTTTTCAGTAAGAATGAAGCACAACATATCTTAAAAGATATTAATACTAAAGGTATGTCTGATAAGCAAATCACTGACCAGTTAATGAAGCGGTTAGACGGCCTGACAACTACAACCGGTGATGACATTTTGACATCGATGTTTGACCAAACTTCTGATAAAGAAAAACTCTTAAAAACATTATTGTCTACGAGATTAGGTAATAGCGAAGCGACGAGCATTGCGCAACGTTTAGCTAATGAAAAATTACCAAACTCTGAGCTAGTCAATCGCTTAAAAGAAGAATATAAAACACACGACTCTTTAACGTCAGATGACATTTTAAAAGATGTATTAGAATATTCATCTAATCCAAAACAAACGATAGAAACTTTATTAGCGACTAAGTTAAACCAAGCCAAAGCACATGCGCTCGCTGATATTATTATGCAAGCACAAACTGGAAAAGCAGATATGTTAGCGTTAGTGAAAAACGCACTAAATGGTAAAGCAAACGATTTACTAGGGCTGCAACAACGTTTTGGTCAAGCTAAAAACAAGTTGGATTATATTTTAGCGCCTATCACACAACGTCCGTCATTATTGGATCGCATATCAGGCAATTCACACCAACCTATTACTTTACCTCAAGGTTCGGATCTATTAAGCAATCTTACTGGAGGTAGTCTACTAGGTGGTCTAAATTCAGGGAATAGTTTATTAGATAACATCCCCGATATTCCAGATCCTGTACAAGGTCTGTCTCTTGGAAACTTAGATAGTGATGGTGGTCTCTTGAGTGGACTATTTGATGATGACGGTAATCTTTCATTACCAGCTACAGGTGAGCTAGTTAAGAAATCAGCGTTACCTATTACGACAATATTAGTGTTGATTGGTGGCACATTTATTTGGGTAGGACATCGCAAACGACGTCATCATTCTAATAATTAAATGACACAATTAAGAAGTAGATAATTATCGAGTATGCACAACTTAATTATCTACTTTTTTCTTACTAAAAAGGAAGCTGGGTATTGGGTAACCGATTACATAACGAAAACAAAATGACAAGGGAAATTTCTCTCAATGATTCTTAAAGTTATGTGAAAAATCTATAATTTTCTTAAGAATATTTATACTTTATTTTGTATTGATATTGAATGTAAATCGCATTAGACATACACTAGTAATGATAAATAAATTAGGATTAAATGTTAGTTATCAATAACTATACAGGATTTATGCATTCTAAATGCGTGATATATTCTCAAAAATAGAAAAGGAGATGAAGTATATGACATATTCTGAAGAAATTTCTAACACAACTGCGACAGGTCGTAAAAAAGGATTCAATTTTAAAATGCCTGGTGCATTTACAATCTTATTCATTTTGACTATTGTCGCTGTAATCGCTACATGGTTAATTCCGGATGGGCGTATTCAAAGTTATCGTATGATTCAGGAGCGCAAGAATTTAAAATTGTCGATGCACATCAACATTCAAAAACTGTACCTGGGACGCAAGAACAATTAGATAAATTAGGTGTCAAAATCGATGTCGACCAATTTAAGTCAGGCGCGATTAATAAACCTATTTCTATTCCAGATACGTATGAGCGCTTAGAACAAAATCCAGCTGGACCTGATCAAATTACTTCAAGTATGGTTAATGGTACGATTGAAGCGGTCGATGTCATGGTCTTCATTTTAGTATTCGGTGGCTTGATTGGTGTAGTTCAAATGAGTGGTTCATTTGAATCTGGATTACTAGCATTAACTAAAAAGACAAAGGGGCATGAATTCTTACTAGTCTTTCTAGTGTCAGTATTAATGGTATTAGGGGGCACGCTTTGCGGTATTGAAGAAGAAGCCGTAGCTTTCTATCCCGTCCTAGTGCCTATCTTCATTGCGATGGGCTATGATTCAATTATTTGCGTAGGGGCTATCTTCCTTGCAAGTTCGGTCGGTAGTACATTCTCAACAGTCAATCCTTTCTCGGTAGTCATTGCGTCTAATGCAGCGGGGACAACGTTTGTTGATGGATTGTATTGGAGAATTGCAGGTTTAGTTATCGCTACTATCTTTACCGTTGGCTATCTGTATTGGTATGCTAAACGTATTAAAAAAGATCCGAATGCATCTTATACAATAGAAGATAAAGATAAGTTTGAAGATCAATGGTCTGTTATTAATAATAATGGTGAAGAAAGTCCATTTACCTTACAGAAAAAGATTATTTTAATTCTATTCGTCCTACCGTTTCCAATTATGGTGTGGGGCGTTATGACTCAAGGCTGGTGGTTCCCAGTCATGGCCTCAATGTTCTTAGCCTTCACAATCGTTATTATGTTGATTGTCGCATTAGGTAAGAATGGTATGGGCGAAAAAGCAGTGGTAGATGCCTTTGTGAATGGAGCTTCAAGCTTAGTGGGTGTATCACTTATCATTGGTTTAGCGCGTGGGATTAATATGATTATGAATGATGGACTTATTTCAGATACTATCTTGAATTTCTCATCATCACTCGTACAAGGCGTAAGTGGTCCAATCTTTATTATTATCTTATTAATCATCTTTTTCTTCTTAGGCTTTATTATTCCGTCATCATCAGGTTTGGCCGTACTATCAATGCCAATCTTTGCGCCACTTGCTGATACGGTAGGTATTCCAAGATTTGTTATTGTAACAGCTTACCAATTTGGGCAATATGCGATGTTATTCTTAGCTCCAACAGGCTTAATTATGGCAACATTACAAATGCTAGATATGAAATATTCACATTGGTTGAAATTCGTATGGCCTATCGTTATCTTCGTACTCGTCTTTGGTGGCGGTATGTTAATTACGCAAGTTTTAATTTATTCATAATTGGGAGCGAGACAGAAGTTTAATGTAATTTCAAAGATTTCGTCGTCCCATCTCGGCAAGGTTGTCTAGAAATGAAGAAAGTAATGCTCGAACTCATCTTCATTTCAGACAACTACTGACAAAGATAACGAAGCTATAAGCTATTTCAGTAAGATTAACTATAGATGAAAATGAGTTTTAGTACCTATGCATCTCAATTAGTTATTTCTATAAGAGAAGCCTGCAACATTAGCGAAAATGTTGCAGGCTTCTTTTTTATATATTATTTAGGCTCAATATAATGTAATTCTTGAGCTGTATCCGAGTCAATTGAGCGGTAAGACACGATACCTAGACCCTTGACGTTAGATTCAGAGATAATGATTGAACCGTCTTCATTTACCTTTTCAACAAAAGCGACATGACCATACATTTCATGGGCACCAGCTTGTCCTGCTTCGAAAACGACAGCGGTATGTGCTTTCGGTTCCTGATCCACATTATAACCCTCATCTTCAGCACGATTATCCCAGTTATGCGCATCGCCCCAACCACGACCGACATGCTCGCCAAACTGTTGTGTACGTTCGTAAACATACCACGTGCATTGGCCTTGTGGGTATGGTGATGAGCTATCCATGATACTAAATGGCTTAAAGTCGCCACCTGAGACGTCAGTGCCATTCGAAGGTGTCTTAGCATAATCATTTAAATTAGGCATTTTCTTCTTATCAAATGCAGTTAAATTATAATGTTTAATCAATTGATTTAACTTCGTCGCATAGTGAGGATCTGTAGCATACGTACGACTCAACTGACGTGTAGCCGCTTGGTAAGTTGTAGCTTCACTCTTCCAAGTAGGCTTGTAAATCGTTGGATTACCATCGATACCATGTTTAATTAACTCGGCATAATCCTCTAATGATGCTTTAAGGTTAGGATATTTTCGAAAGTGTGCATTAATACTGAACATAGAATTATCCTGACCGGCTTCAAGAGTATTAAAATTTACAGCTTGTCCTTTATAACTACCTTTAATACCAAATAAATTATAATTTGGCGCTTGGGCTAATGCACTATTGCCAGAACTAGATTCTAAAATAGCTTGAGCGATCATAACAGAAGCAAAAATGTCTTCCTTCTGTCCGATATCATGTGCATTTTTAGCAATCGATTTGATGAAATCACGTGTTTCCTTGTTCTCAACGACAGCGATATCATTGTCACTGACGTTGTTACCATCAAGTTGTGGTAAGGTTTGGAACAGACTTGTTGAGCGTGTGTTATCTCGTTTAACATCTTGTTCAAAGGATTGTGCTGGTTCACTTTTATGTTCAAGTTCTTTTTTAGTTGGCAATTGAGGATTCGTTGTTGATGACGCCTGATGGTCAGTATCTTTAGTTTTATGTTCTTTCTCTTTAGATTGAGTTGATGACTCATTATTTTGTGTCTTTTCATAATCTTGATGTGTATCAGTCGCATCTTCGCTGTATTTATCAAGTATTGAGTCTATAGCTGCATCTGACAAATGCTCGCTTTTAGCATGAGAACTTGAGTTAGAATCACTATCTTCTGTTGATGGCTTATTACTTTCAGAAGATGTGCTTTCATTTGATGCTTGGTTGTCAGTGCCTGTATTATTAGTATCTTTATCTTCAGTAGTCTCGGACGTTAAATCATCAATAGCATCTAAGGCTTCACTTATACTTGAGTCATCGCTACTAGTATTAGGATTTGCCGTTTTATTTTCTTGTTTAGATGCCGTTGAGTCTTCTCTTGCAGCTGATTCACTACTTGGAGACTTAGAAGTTTCGTCGTGGTGAGCTGTGCTACCTTGAGTAGAACCTTCGTGTTTGTTATCAGTGTTGGGTGCTTCATTTTCAGAAGAAGTGGCTGGTTGTTCATAATCTGAAATATCGCTATCGAAATTGAATAAAGATGCGATTAAATTAGTAAGACTGAAACCATCCTCATATTTATTAGGATCTAAAAATTTAGAAACTGGTTCTCCGTTGAAATTGCTAATATCGAAGACAGGAGATAAAGGAGTATGATACGTACTTTGTTGATTTGACGTCTCTTTCTCATCTTTGCCTGTGGACTGATGACTTTCAGATGAGCGTGGTGTAGCTTTCTTAGTTGTTGGCTCGTCATCTTGATGTTCAGTGCTTTGTGGTTCTTCTTTAGACTTTTCATTTGAATCAACATCACTAGTTTTATGATTGTCAGCAGATTTCGCCGTCTCATCTGTCTTAGCGTCAGATATTTCATGTTCTTGCTTAGTAGACGTGTTAGATGTTGGCTCTTCGTCTGAGGCCTCTTTTGCTTGCGCGATATTTATTGAAAATGATGGCAACACCAGTGTAGTTGTTAAAAAATAAAGCATTAATTTGTGCTTGGACATTGATAATATAATCCTCCTAACCAATGTAATGTGATGGTATGCGAACCGTTAATAATTTGGTATAATGCTTATTGTAATTTATATAGTTGACACATATCAACTAATAGTTATTTTACTTAATAAAAGTATTATACTAACTCTACAAAGTAAAAGACAATGCCAAAAACATTTTTAATACAAAATCTTAATATTTCCTTTTTAGGAGTGTGAAAATGAAAAATGCACTGAAATTATTTAAAACGGACTTAAAACGTGTCGCCAAAACACCTGCTGTTTGGGTTATTCTCGCAGGATTAGCTATTTTGCCATCATTCTATGCATGGTTCAACTTATGGGCGATGTGGGATCCGTATAGCAATACGGGACATATTAAAGTCGCAGTAGTAAATGAAGACCAAGGTGATAAAGTTCGAGGTAGGAAGATTAACGTCGGTAACACCCTTGAAGATAATTTGAAAAAGAATGATAAATTTGATTGGCAATTTGTTAGCCGTGAAAAGGCAGACCATGAAATTAAGATGGGAAAATACTATGCCGGTATATACATACCTAAATCATTTTCGCACCACATAACCGGTACATTACGTAAGAAACCACAACAAGCCGACATTGAATATAAAGTAAATCAAAAAATCAATGCCGTGGCGCCTAAAATGACTGATACGGGTTCAACTGTTATCGTTGACGAGGCGAATAAACAATTCAATGAGACCGTCACTAAAACTTTACTTCAAGAAGCCAATAAAGTAGGGCTACAAATAGAAGATGAAGTACCAACGATTAATAAAATTAAAAACGCCGTGTACGCCGCGCATGATTCATTGCCGAAGATTAATAAAATAGCCGATCGCATCGTCTATCTTAATGAGCATCAAGACCAGTTAGATGAATATGCGAATAAATTTCGTGCGCTTGGTAACTATAAAGGTGATATTTTAGATGCTCAACAGAAACTGAACGATGTTAATGCGGCGGTACCGTCATTAAATGAGAAAGCTAAACTTATTCTCGCTTTAGATGCTTACATGCCTAAGGTTGAAAAGTTACTTGATGTAGCGTCAAACGACATTCCGGCTCAATTTCCTAAACTCAACAGAGGCGTAGATATTGCTAGCGAAGGTTTGGATTTAGCGAATACGCGCTTGAACGATGCACAGGGCTATCTTACACAGGCCCAACAACGTGTCGGAGATTATCAAGAAGTCGCTAATCGGGCTCAAGAAGTCAACGGCCAAGCCAATAATGCGTTACGCCAACAAAGTACTGCAAGCATGCCTGAATATGCGGTGACGCCGTTAAGCACAGATAGTAGTAATGATAACGTTAATGATAAACAGATTGTTTCTGACAATGATGTTAAATCTATGAATAGTGCTTTTGCCGAAGCACTTTTAGCACTATCTAGTAATGCTGATACTCAAGCTAAGGCTACTCAATCCGATATCAAGGCTTTGAAGAATAGTACATATGGCGTGCTTGGTTCCAATCGACCAACCGAGTTTAATGAAACGTTACGTAATATTACTTCCCGTCTTGAAAATAATGCGAAATACAACCAGCAACTTGTAGACATTTTAAAAGAATTAGAAAACAAAGAACATGTAGATTTATCATCCCAAATCAAAGAAATTGAACACGCTAATCAACGTATTAATGAAACATTACGTTCTACCAATCAACTGACTCAAGCATTAGGTAATGGTAGTTCAGGTAAATCTGAAGCGGTCAATGTATTATGGACATTACCAGATTTAAATAACGGCTTAAGCGACTATCGTGATTTCATTAAAAAAGACTTGAATAACCGTCTATTAGTCGTATCAAACGAGATTACTCAACAATTGAATCAAGGTCAAAATACCTTATCACGCGTGCAATCTAAACTTGATACCATTAACCAAGTGATTCGAGCAGGGCAAGATATCGTTTCTACAGGTCAAAATCGTGTCGCTACTATTCAAAGTGAATTGCCAGCCTTAGAACAAACTTATATTGAAGCGATGCAAACGGCACAACGATACTTCCCAACAGTGAAACAAGATGTGGCCAAGGCGGCTGACTTTGTACGTAATGATTTACCTGGATTAGAACAACAATTAGCCAACGCGACTGCCACGGTAAATGCTAATCTACCAACATTGTTTAATAAATATGATAACGCAGTAGACTTGTTAGATGAGAATCAACCACGTGCGAAAGAAGCATTAGCAAACTTGGCTAACTTTTCAGAGAATCGCCTACCAGGTATTGAAAAAGATTTAGAGAAGGCTAATAAGATTTTCAAAAAGCTAGATGACGATGATGCGGTGGATAAATTAATCGACACATTGAGAAATGATTTGAAAAAACAAGCCGATGTCATCGCAAATCCAATTCATAAAAAACAAACTAATGTGTTCCCGGTAAAAGATTATGGTTCAGGAATGACACCATTCTATACATCATTATCTATATGGGTAGGAGCGCTATTATTAGTCAGCTTATTATCAGTCGATAACAAGCACACACATCTTGAAGATGAATTGACGAGACGTCAGGTTTATTTAGGTAAAGGCGCATTCTTCATTATGATGGGGGTTATACAAACCCTCATCGTAACGACAGGAGACTTGTTTATCTTGAAAGCTCAAGTCGAATCTCCATTATTATTTGTATTGGTAGCACTATTTGGAGCGATTATCTTTAATACTATCGTCTATACATCGGTCTCACTTCTAGGTAACCCAGGGAAAGCTGTCGCAATTATCCTATTAGTATTACAAATTGCAGGTGGGGGCGGAACATTCCCAGTAGTGACAGCACCTAAGTTCTTCCAAACAATTTCGCCATTCTTACCATTTACGTATGTTATTGACTCCTTGCGTGAAACTGTAGGAGGCATCGTGCCAGAAATTTTAATTACAAAATTGATTATCCTGGCATTATTTGGACTAGGATTCTTTATAGTCGGTGTCTTAATTAAACCAGTTTTAGATCCCGCAATGCGTAAAATTTCTAAACGTATAGATGAAAGTAACGTTACAGAATAAACATTTAAACTGTTTTTGGAAAATGAGTTAGGTACTAAAATACAAATATAAGGCTAGGACACTTATTATATAGATGTCCTAGCCTTATTTATATTAATTGTCTTTATTATTCGAGTTACCTGACTTACCAGCATTTTGAGTTGAACTACTTCTATTTGTTGAGGTGCTACTTTGAGTAGAATTCTTTGGTTGTGTACGTTGTTGTGTTGATGCTGGTCGTTGTGTACTCGGTTGTTGTGTCGTCTTAGTTTCTTTGGTACGTTTTTCTGACGTTGCACTTTCTGAACTATTCTGTCTTGAATGACTAGCTTTATTTTCTTCTGAAGTTGATTGTTTCGTTTTAGTTTCTTGAGTTTGAGGTGTTACATTATTATATTGTTGAGTTGAATAGTTTTGCTGAGTATTTACTGAGTGATTATATGTAGGTTCTGACTGTGCATTTTCACCGTTATCGGCATCATCGTTTTCTTTTTGTGTTTCTTCAGTAGACTTTTCTTTTTTATCTTTTTTATCATGTTTTTCTGTCTTATTATCATCGCTAATATTTGAACGTTTAGTGCTAGTTATCGCAAAGAATATTGAAAAACCTAAAGCTACCACAAGTAGTAAAATGACTATGCCTGCTAATACTTTTTTCAAGATGTGGGCCTCCGTCCTTAATTCATTTCTTTCTCCTATTATAATAAAACTTCATAAAATAGATAGTATTTCCACAATTTTATAATATTAAATTTTGTTTACTAAATTATATGATAAATACATCTTAAGTACAGTGAATGTTTATGGGTAATGTGAGATAATATAAGTGAAGTACAAATCTAATATAGAAAGAAGGACTAACATGAATAAAGTAGTAAAAACTATTGCTTCAACAACTTTAGCATTTGGAACACTTTTAGGAGCTAGTACAGCTGTATTACCTTTACAAGATACAGCGAACGCTGCAACACAAACAAAAGGATATTACTATTCTTACAATGGCTACGTTGATAAAGACGCAAAATTCTTAACAGATAAGAACTTTATCAAAGCTGTTAAACATGACAATGTGACATTTAGTGGAGTTAAACTTGCACCGACAAAGAGTGAAAAAGTTAAAGAAAAACATAATCAAAAATTTACTGGTCTAACTAAAGATGGCAAGAAAGCACATAAAGTACAGTTTATCGTAAAAGGTGATTTAACATACAATCAACTTAAAAAAGCTTACGGCAAAGATTTGAAAAAAGTTAAGGGTAGTCATGACGTTAAAGGAAGCGGTATTTATGTGTATAAACCTGTTAAAGATGGCTTAGCTACTTCATTTGTAATGAATGATAATCACGTTGTAGAAGTAGATATAAGCTATGAAGGCTTCACAACTAGTAAATAATTGAATAATAGAGAAACATATTTACAAAGTTAGTCTGATCATCCCCTGTAGTTAATACTTTAGCGAGTAAAACTATAAGGGATATTTTTATATGTATATCGCGATGTAATAATTATTTAAAAGGTACTATATTTAATGTTTTTTACGCTATGTGATATTACAAATATTTTCTTTTAATAATTGATATGTTTGCTCATTACCATCGCAAAAGATGAAAGAATTACTTAATGGATCAAACTTTAAAATATTGCCAGTATAATTTTGAATATGACCATCTTCCCAATAATCTAAAGAACAGAGCTCATCAGTTTGAAGCTTTTGCTGAACAATATAATCTAAATGACTTAACGCGTCTTCAGATAATGAAGGCTTTTTTATTTTATTCTGGATTTGAATAATTTTATTCAATATTTCAAATTGTTCAGGTATGGTAGCGAACGGTTATATATATGTTGAAGAATATAGACTATTTTGTTTAAAATGAATCATATTTTAAGAAAAAATGAACAAAGTAAAAATATTAAATAGTCTTTTTTTATTACGTGTAATAAGTTTAATATGTATGATGTAAAAAGAATTTGAATAGTGTATACTTATACTATTAAAATTAGAAA
>NZ_PPRG01000029.1 GCF_002902625.1 Staphylococcus devriesei | reverse complement strand
AAATAACATTTAGCTTCAATATATTTCATAGTCCCTTTGCAAAAGGTTAAAAAAACGTATAAAAATAGCATCACTTTCTCTTTATCTATGAAGAAAGGACGCTATTTTCAATACCAAGCATATAAATATTTAATAGGAAATTTATCTTCCTCAATAAAATCTAAGATTGCAAGATACGATTTATTTCTATAAGTTAAAATATTTTTTTAATTTCTAATTTAGACAAGCTATACTCTTTTACCTCTGAACTTAATTTATTAACAGCTATCTCGCCTTTACCATTTTTGATGTCATTTTGTGGTACATATTCATATCTAATAATTTGTTCATCTTCATTTAATTTTCTTAATATAAGCACCTATATCACCTTACTTATTCAATATATCTTAAGTAATCATATTTTCTTTCCACAATTTTATGAGCATCTTTATACTTATAATAATACTTATTCATTAAATAATGTTCAAGAGCATCATGCATTAAGTGCATTAAATACTTCAATAGATTTAGATAAGTATTTAGGCAAATTAGGTGTAAAAGTAATTTCAATTTTTGTGCAATCGTAGTTATAAACACCTGTTAAATTAAGATTATTAAATAGAATTTTATAACGAGTTAAAAAATTTATTGGGCAAAGAAAATAGGTTAAGTATACATATACTAAGATATACACATGGTACTTTATTACTTGAAAGCAACGTACCTATGAAGGTGATTCATGGACGTTTAGGCCACAAATCCGAAGCTATCACTAGTGAAGTATATAGCCATGTAACTAAGAAAATGAATGATGCTAAAGAAAACTTTGAGAAGTATACAAAATGTATTTTAAAATATACTTGACCAAATTCAATATTTCCACAAAAGTAATTAAGTAAATATAGCTTTAAATCACTTGTCTTAAAGATTAATATTGTTTCAAATATTAGTTGCCTTCCCATTCAGACAATTGGGTACGATTTAGAAAATTGGACATATTAAGTTTTAATAAAGTATTAAACTGCTTTAAATCATCATTTTAATACTTTATCAACGCATTATAAATTAGTTTTAGTTGCCCATTTTATAAATTAATAAAAACTAAGCTACTAACAAGTTTCTACCCCTTATGTAGCAAGAGAAAGAGTATTTTTTATTTTTTCAAATCACATATAACAGTATACATTTCATCATAATAACTTATTATTTTAAAAACGAGACGAATTTTACTCTTAACAATAAATAATAAACAATCAATTTTAAAATACCAAGAGTAAATATAAAAGAGATTTTTTGTTTAGTTTCTCTTTTCATTATTATCCCCGCTTATTATAATAAGAGGTAAGGAACCCCATTCGGGGCCTTACCTTAGAAGAGCATCCTGTGAAGATGGTATATGAATAATAATATGAACGTTCCAATTTTCAACCAATACTCAACATCTTCGCGATGTTCTTTTTTTATTCTTTTCATTCACCTCACTTATTATCTTATTTTCATACTGTCATTACAGTTCATATGAGTTATACATCCAATATTTTTTATGTAATTTAAAAAAGATGAAACAACAAAATATTCTTTCATTTCTAAAATTGAGTCCATCAGTCCGCTTTGATATAGAGCTAAAAGCGTATAAAAATAGCATCACTTTCTCTTTATCTATGTAGAAAGGATGCTATGCAGAAATAATTTTTATATTTTTAATCTCAGATTCATCAATATCATATAATAAATCTCTCACTGCTAAGTGGATAGAATCTTCGCCACTTTCATTGTCGAAGCGATCATCAAAGTTGGTAACTTTTCCAATGATTCGTTGTCCATCAATAAAATCTATCACTACTTTTTCACCGATATATGTCCACAATTTCAATTTTTATCATCCTTTCCATTTGGAATAATGTGGCTCCCAGATTTTGAATAATGTACTGTGCCCCATTGAGTATTTATAAATTTTCCATCAATATAGTCTTTACCTATAATTTTGTCAAAATTAATTATTTCTTTATTTTTCCATTGACCTTTCCTATTAATTACTAATTTTCCACTACCTACTTTTTGCAATATCAATTCATTTAATTCATAATTTTTTAGAATAGTATAACTTGGTATTAAATTCCCATTTCTCAAATTTTTCAACTTATATTCTTCATATAATTTATGACCTAACAAATGTCTATTCTGTTTTTCAGGATTAATTTCTACTTTGATTTTACCACTTTCAATCATTTCAAGCATTTCTTTTTTAGCTTTTTCTTGTAATTTTTCTTTTTCAGACTCTTTATTCTCTACTTGATACTTACCTTTACGCTCAGTAAAGAATTTATCTCGCCAGTTCCCCACATATGGCACAGTAGTACTTCTACATCATGGATGCATTGATGGAGTGTTAATACCAGATATCATATCTTTTACTTTGAATACTTAACCGTTTAATGAGTGACAAATTTTAGATGTTTTCTTGTCTATTTTAGCCACATATTTATATTCGTCATCTTCACCTAATTCTTTTAGATAAATTAGATTCTGTGATTCAGCATAAACACGTGCTGATTTAGTCACTAATAATCTACTAGCATTATAAGTTGTAGTATTTATTTGTTTTTTAATATTTTGATTAACATAACATAGAACGGTTAATGTTTATTTTAAGATTAAGTATAAAGCGAATAATAATGCTAATATACCTATAGTATAATTTAAAGAGATTTTTATTCTTATTTTAGTTAAGTTTGTCATACTATTCACCTCATTATATAATATGAAGGAGAGATAAACTCCCTCTAAAAGAACATTCTGATTAATGAGACAAGTGTCGCAATGCCAATACAGTAGTTTCGGAAACAATCATTTTTGGTTTTTGCGATATTTGTCCTTTTTTCTACATCAAACCTGTCCTTTTTCAATACTATTCTATAAAAAAATCGTATTGTTTGCGTTGTAAACTTTATGTATAGAGATTAAGCAATATGCCGTTGCTTAACCCCTATAATTGAGCCCATCGATCCGATTTGACAGAACCATAAAAATAGAAACTTTATATTTATTAGGTGCTCTATCCCCAAGCTACAAGTTCTGACTTGGGAAACAATTTTTTTACTAGTATTTGATTCTATTCTTTCTATAGCATGTATAAAATAATTATCATTTTCTTTATCTTCTATCCCAGATTTTTCAGCATTGATAATCTGAAGTGTGTCTATATCCATATGAATTACACCTGGCTTAATATTTTCATCATCATTTGGATAATATTTATATATTACACTTTGACTATTTTTTTCTTGAAATTTTAAAATAAGCAATTAACCTCACCTCTATTTAACTAATGAGCAATAAATAGATTTTTTCAAATAATATATGTGACTCTTTATAGCTTAAATTATTCTTATTCATTAAAAATCGTTCAAGTATATCGTGCTTTAGCATTATTATATCCATTGTTTTAATATTTTTTCCTTCTCTTAGTCTTCACCAACTTTGGTCCATATAAAAATCGGGGTCAAATTATTTAATTCCATTTTCTAATAAATACTTATTCTCAAATAGATGTTCATAAACTCTTTTAATAGCTTTTATATTCATACTCGCATTTTTAGCAATAATTTTAATCTTATCCTATTTATCTGATTTTTTACGGAATTATAGTATGTATTTTAAATTTAGTTGCCCAAAAGTTGCCCATTTTAATGAAATCAGTTTAATTTTAATAACTTAGTTGCCCAATTTTACGAAAAAAAGAAGCTAAGGCAATAAGCCTTAACTCCTTATGTCTCTATGCTTTAACTCACTTGTCTTAAAGATTAATATTGTTTCATATATTGGTCGCGTTCCCATTCAGACACTTGGGTACGGTAATAATCCCATTCAATTGATTTAGAGTTAATAAATTGATTGTAAATGTGATTACCTAACGCTTTTTTGACTGTAGGATTTTCACGCATAGCTTTTAATGCAGTGTAAAGTGTAGATGGTAAATCTTGGATACCTACTGCTTCACGTTCTTCACGGTTCATTTCATAAATATTTTGGTTGACTGATTCTGGTACTTTAGTTTTATTTTTAATTCCGTCTAAACCAGCTTGTAAGATAGTAGCTAAAGCCATGTAAGGGTTAGCTGCTGGGTCAACTGAACGAACTTCAATACGAGTTGATAATCCTCTTGATGAAGGCACACGTACTAATGGTGAACGGTTTTTACCGCTCCATGCGATGTAACATGGTGCTTCGTAACCAGGTACTAAACGTTTGTATGAGTTAACAAGTGGGTTACATACTGCAGTAAATCCACGTGCGTTGTTTAAGATACCTGCTGTGAAGTGGAATGCATCTTCTGTTAATTGCATTTCACCATTTGGATCGAAGAATGCATTTTCTTTACCTTTGAATAATGATACGTTAAAGTGCATTCCGCTTCCGTTTACACCAAATAATGGTTTTGGCATAAATGTAGCATGTAAGTTATGTTTACGTGCGATTGTTTTTACAACTAATTTAAATGTTTGGATATTATCACAAGCTGAAATTGCATCTGCATATTTGAAGTCAATTTCGTGTTGACCAGGTGCAACTTCATGGTGACTTGCTTCGATATCAAAGCCCATATCTTCAAGTTCTAATACGATGTCACGACGACAATTTTCACCTAAATCTGTAGGTGCTAAGTCGAAGTAACCGCCGTTATCATTTAATTCTAATGTTGGTTCGCCTTTTTCATCTAATTTGAATAAGAAGAATTCAGGTTCAGGCCCTAAGTTGAAGTCTGTATAGCCCATATCTTCCATTTCTTTTAATACACGTTTTAAGTTCGCACGTGGGTCACCGGCAAATGGTTCGCCTTCAGTTGTGTAGACGTCACAGATTAAACGCGCTACTTTACCTTGTCCAGCAGTCCATGGGAAGATTACCCAAGTATCTAAATCAGGGTGTAAGTACATATCTGATTCTTCAATACGCACGAATCCTTCGATTGAAGAGCCATCAAACATCATTTCGTTATCTAATACTTTTTCTAATTGGCTAACTGGCACTTCAACGTTTTTGATGATACCTAAGATGTCAGTGAATTGTAATCTTAAATATCTCACGTTTTCTTCTTTTGCAAATTTACGAATGTCATCTTTACTAAATGTACGTTTAGGCATGTAGAGATCCTCCAAATATTTATTTAATAAACCGTGATAAATCGCCACGATTTATTGGCAAAGCTTCACCAGTTGGTTTTTGCGTTGCTTCTACAATCATTCTTTTTCTAATCCCTTGTTCATCTTCATTTAAATGCCCTTGGTCACCTGTAATGATTTGTTTAATACCTTTTAAGTTAAATCCTTTTTCAATTAAAGTTTTAATTTCTAAAAGTCTTTCCAAATCATTCATAGAAAATAATCGTTTATTTCCTTCAGTACGCTCGGGCTTTATAAGTTCATGTGTTTCGTAATAGCGAATTTGTCTTGCTGTCAGTTCTGTTAATTTACATACAACACTCATAGAGAAGACGGCCATATTACGTCTGAGCTTATCGTTAGACACCTATAACCTCACCCCTATTTTTGAACTTGACTATAATTTAGCACAGTTTATTTAAGATTACAAAAATATGTTAGGTTTTCTGACATGTATAGCTCGCACCTATTGATTAGATTAAATTCTGTTCTTTTAAATTAACTACTGCACGAGTCACTGCAAGTTTTACATGTTCATATGTTAAACCGCCTTGAACATAAGCTTCATATGGTGGACGTATTGGACCATCAGCTGATAATTCGATTGATGATCCTTGTACAAACGTTCCAGCAGCCATAATCACATCATCTTCATACCCTGGCATATAACTTGGTTCAGGACTAAAATGTGCATTAATAGGAGAAGCGTGTTGAATACTTTGGCAAAATGCAATCATTTGCTCTTTTGTCTCAAATTGAACGGTTTGGATTAAATCTGTACGTTTCGAATTATATTTAGGTACTGTTTTCATGTTCATCTTTTCAAGAAATAAACTTGTAAATAGAGCGCCTTTTAAACTTTGACTAACTACATGTGGCGCGAGGAAGAATCCTTGATACATTTCTTGTAAAGCATAAAGTGAGGCGCCTGCTTCTTTACCAATACCTGGTGCCGTTAAACGATAACCACAACGCTCTATTAAATCTTTCTTACCAGCAATATAGCCTCCAATTTTAGCTAAACCGCCACCTGGATTTTTAATAAGTGAGCCTGCGATTAAGTCAGCTCCGATTTCAATAGGTTCACGTCGTTCTACAAATTCACCGTAACAATTATCTACGAAAATAATAATGTCAGGATAATGTTGTTTAATTTTAGTAATAGCTTGTTCCATTTCATCCAGTGTAATAGAAGGACGTTGATCATAACCTTTAGAACGTTGTATCGCAACGACTTTTGTTTGACTAGTTATCGTTGATAAGACTTTTTCAACATCGATTTGTCCATCTTTCAAAGCAACTTCATTATAGTTGACACCATGTTCTTTTAAGCTTTCAATGCCGTTACCATTTACACCTATTACTTCAAGTAAAGTATCATAAGGACTGCCAGTAATATAAAGTAATTCATCACCATATTTAAGCATACTTTGAAGTGCTAACGTAATTGCATGCGTACCTGAAATAATCTGAGGTCTCACTATAGCATCTTCAGCTTTAAATGTATGGGCATATATCTCTTCTAAATGGTCCCGTCCAAAGTCATCATAACCATAGCCTGTTGTCCCCGTTAAATCACTTTCAGTCGCCTTTACGTGATGAAAAGCGTCTAACACTTTTTCTTGATTAATATATGCTGTATCTTCAATTTCTTTAAAATATGGAATTAACGTTTCTTCCACCTGCGCAATGATATTCTTAATTTCTGACATTCTACTTTACTTCCTTTTATTGTTTTTTAAATCCTGTAATCATGTAGCTTTCTTTATCTTCATCAAATTCCATACGCTCAATCAATGTATGTTGTTTTAAAAAATATAATCTATCCGCGTTAGTACTTGGTACCGCTTCTTCATAATATGTTAATGCTTCTTTAATTTGATTAATCATTAAATCTTTTACTTTAGATTTATCATTATCGTCACGACTTGAAACAAAGACTGAAGGTACTTCTGACACTGGCTTATCACTGTTATCGTCGCACTGATCTTTTTTATTGAAAATGACTGCCTGAGGAATTTGGTCCATGTCTAAATCTTTAACTAAGCGATTAACCGTATCATATTGTGAACGGTACTCGGGATGACTGGCATCAACGACATGTAATAATAAATCAGCCCCTTTTGCCTCTTCTAATGTAGATTTAAATGCCGCGATTAGTGTCGTAGGTAATTTCTGGATAAATCCAACTGTATCAGAAATAATCAAGTTAAATCCTTCATTAATTTGAATTTGACGTGTCTTCGGATCGAGTGTAGCAAAGAGTAAGTCCTTTTCAAATGTCGTTTCATCAGATAAAACGTTAAACCATGAAGATTTACCTGCATTGGTATAACCAATAAGCGCAATTTGAAAGACTTGATTCTTTTCACGTTGATTGCGATAACGTTCACGATGTTCAACTACAGTTTGAAGTTGGTGTTTAATTTCATTCATACGCGTTCTTATATGACGTCGGTCCATCTCTAGTTTTGTTTCACCAGGACCACGTGTTCCGATGCCACCGCCAAGACGCGATAAGCTCTTATCGTGTCCTTGTAGGCGTGGTAGTAAATAATCTAATTGTGCAAGTTCGACTTGTAATTTACCCTCTCTACTTTTGGCGCGCAAGGCAAATATTTCTAGTATTAATTGTGTTCTATCAATAATTTTTATGCCCAAATTATCATTTAATGTTTTTGATTGCGCGGTAGTTAATTCATCATTGGTAACTGCCACGTCGATATCGTGAAACTCTATGAAAGCCTTTATTTCATCAATTTTACCTTTACCTACGTAATATTTATGATCGATTTGTTCTCTATTTTGAGTCACTTGTCCTTTAACGTTTAGCTGACAAGTAAGAGATAAAGCTTCTAATTCTTCCATTGTTGAGTCAAAATTAAATTGATTATCATTTTGAGCATGTACACCGATTAAAACAGCAGTTTCTAACCTTTTCTTTGTGTCATGTGTAGTTTGCTGAGCCACGTTATACATCTCCTCTTTTTAATGTTTCTCAAACATTTTATCATAGAGCATTTTCAAAGACTAACATAGTAATTTATGTTAAGTTAAAACTAAATTGAAAGGGTGATAATATGGAAAATATTTATGATTTCGTAGTTCAAAAATCTAATGGTGAAGATTATAAATTAGAAGAATATAAAGGCGATGTTATGTTAATCGTTAACACTGCCAGTGAATGTGGATTCACACCACAATTTGATGGTTTACAAAAATTATATGATAAATATAAAGATCAAGGATTTATCGTGTTAGGGTTCCCTTGTAACCAATTTGGTAATCAAGAACCAGGTTCTGGAGCCGAAGCAAACCAAAATTGTAAAATTAATTATGGAGTAACCTTCCCTATTCATGAAAAAGTTGATGTAAAAGGCGAAAATCAACATCCTTTATTCCGTTATTTAACAGATGCTGCTAAAGGTATGTTAAATGAAAAAATCAAATGGAACTTTACTAAATTCTTAGTAGACCGTGAAGGTAATGTGGTAAGCCGTTTCTCACCTCAGAAAAAACCAGCTCAAATTGAAAAAGATATTGAAAAATTATTATAGTCTAAAAAAATTATAAATTAAAAGCTTCATGGTAGAGAAGAAAATCTAAATAGATTTCTCTCTACCATGAAGCTTCTTTATTACAAACATTTCCTTCATTTGTCTAAAAGTGCTAAAAAATTTGGATGAGTGTATTGTAAGATTTATTTAACTTGAGGACCGTTGTCTACGCTCCCAAGTACTTACAATAATGCACTTTAATTACAACTTATTCTTCACTCGTTACTGTTTCTTCTGTATCCGCAGTTTCAGTATCAACAGTAAACGTGCTGATCGCATGTTTGTAAATCAAATGTTGTTTGCCTTGAGATACTAAGCTAATAACGTATTTATCAAAGTCTTCAATAACACCTTTCATTTGAAAACCATTTAAAAAGAATACTGTGATTTCTACTTTGTCAGCTTTAAAATTCTCAAGTGCTTGGTCTTGGATGTTGTGGTTTGCAATCATGTCTAGAACTCCTTTTATTTATTTGGGTTGTAATCTCATCTAACATCATTTGAAGTGTCATTCTCTCTCTATCAAACCATTGAACATTTAATTTATTCTTGAACCATGTCAATTGTCGCTTAGCATATTGCCTAGAATGTTGTTTTAAAGTTTCAACTGCTTGGTCTAAAGCTAACTCACCCTTTACAACGGGAACAAGCTCTTTATAACCTATCGCTTGCATACTCTGAGTCGATTCAAAACCTTGTTCAATCAGCAACTTCACTTCATCAAATAACCCGTGGCTCAACATAATATCTACACGTTTATTTATTCTTGAATATAATGTTTTGCGCGACATTTCAATCCCTAATAATAATGTATCATAATTTTCTGTAAATTGTTGAACTTTCTTTCGAGAACTTAAAAGTTTTTTTGTTTTTAAGAAATATTCAATAGCTCTAAGCACTCTTTTTCTATTATTGGGGTGAATGTCTTGTGCTGATTCTTTATCAAATGTCGCTAAATAATCGTGCAATGCTTTATTATCAAGAGAGCCAAGTTCCAACATTTTCTGTTGTGTAAGTTCTTCAGTTTCTTTTGAAACAGTTTCATCATCAAAGGGGTAATCATAAATTAATGATTGAATATATAGTCCTGTACCTCCAGCAATGATAGGAATTTTCCCTCTTGAAGTTATATCTTCTATTAATTCTTCAGCCCTTTTTTTAAAATCGTAAGCTGAAAAATTATCATCAGGATTTAAAATATCTATCATATAATGAGGTATCCCACTCATTTCACGTGGTGTAACTTTAGCAGTACCGATATCCATTTGTTTATATACTTGCATAGAATCACCACTTATGATTTCACCATTTATCCGCTTCGCTAATTCAATACTTAATTCTGTTTTTCCTGAAGCGGTTGGTCCTACTATTACCACTAAAAATGGTTTTGTTGCATCATTCAACATTTATCCCTCACCTTGATTGTTTTTTTAAACTTGTTTCTGAATCCAGTCAAACATATGGTTCCAAATCATTTGTTCATCTTCTTCAAATAAAATTTCATGTCTTCTATTTGCATATAGTTGTACAGTAATATGTTTAATACCAGCCTGTTTAAATTTTTTTCCTAAGTTTTTAATTCCTTTACCATAATCTCCAAACGGATCATCTTTACCGGATATTAGAAGTATAGGTAATAAAGGATTCATTTTTTTAAGTTGTTTCAAGCTTGCGGTTTTAGTCATGTATTTCACTGTTTGATAGATTAGCTGATTTGAAACTAAAAATCCTGAATACTCGTCTTTGACATACTTTTCTACTTCATCTCTTTTAGAAGAAAGCCAATCACTTGAAGTTTCTGGTTTTTTTATTTTTTTATTAAATGATTTATACACAAGTTGGTTAACCCATTTTAATCTACTACGTTTTCCAGCAAATAACGTGATTACTTTTAGTCCAACCATTGCAGGTATACCCTTCCATCTATGATACTGTCCCGTACCTGTTAAAATAAGACCCTGTGCGATATCTGGATACTTTTCAACAAATAAACGAGCGATGATTGAACCCATTGAGTGTCCTAATACAATATAAGGTACATCTTTATTAGCGTCGTGTAATGTCTGTGCTATTTCATATGCATCTTGCGCAATCGTATTCATGTCATCATAGTGGCCACGCTCATTTTCATCAATATCTCTTCCATGACCTCTATGATTATGTCTAATAACATCATACCCTTGTTGCGTTAATGATTGAACGAGTGCTTCATAACGTTCCATATGCTCAGCCATTCCGTGAAATATATGAACGACACCAAATGTAGCTATCTTGGCCTTATCAATTTTAACTTCTATCATCGTGCCGTCTTCAACGGTTATTTTATAAGAATTTTGACTCACGCATACGCCTCCTATCGAAGATTAGTGCTAATACTTCATTTAAAATTCTATTCATTTTAATATACCTATACTTCTTAATGTTATCAAATTGTAGGTAATTATGTAACATCAACAAACTGTTTTCCGCTATTTATAAATAGCAAGTTCATTTCACTTAAAGTGCTATATATACTAAAAAACTACTAACAATATTAGCGTAATTGCTAACTTGCTAGTAGTTTTACTAGGCTTTTCTATAAACTTATATTAATACTACTATTTTTTCACTGCTAATTGGTCATTACCGTGTGTAGCTTCTTGAATAGCTAAGTTAAGTTCTTTTGTGAATTCATTTTTTTGGCTTTGAGTATAGTTTAATAATTTTCCTAACTCATCAATAACTAGATCTTTATATTGTTTAACTTCATTAATATTGAAATATAATTTACCAGTTCTACGTACTAAGAAGTCAGTAGGTTTATAAACCATTTCATGTTGAACACTGTAAACTAATTGTACATAAAGTTCTAATGGTAATTTTAAGTCTTTATCTTTAGCAATTTGGGCAATGTTAAATAAAAGGTCTACATTAGAACCATATTTTGAAGCTAAGCGATAAGCTACGTCTTCATCGAGTCCAATTGCTTTACCTTCGTCTACTTTACGTGCGACGAAATTATCAAAGTTATCGCTACCGCCAACATCACCACCAGAAATCGGTGTTTCTTTCGTTGCACACTCAGCGAATTTTAAACTATGTTCTTGTTTTAAACGTTTTGCTAATAAGTCGACAATTTCTAACGCCATATGACGATAACCAGTTAATTTACCACCTGCGATAGTTAGAAGTCCTGATTCACCTTCCCAAATTTCATCTTTACGAGAAATTTCTGAAGGATCTTTGCCGTCTTCTAAAATAAGTGGACGTACACCAGCCCATGTTGATTCAATATCTTCATCTTTAACGTTTACGCCTGGGAACATATAATTAATCGCGTCGATTAAGTAATCTCTATCTTCTTGAGTAGTTAATGGTTTCGCTTTTTCATTATCATAAAATGTGTCTGTTGTACCGACATATGCTTTACCTTCACGTGGAATTGCGAAAATCATACGGCCATCTTTTTCAGTATCAAAATAAACTGCTTGTCTTAAAGGGAATTTAGATTGATCGATAACAACATGTACACCTTTAGTTAAACGTAATTGTTTGTTATTACGTGTATAGTCTTTTTTACGCACTTCATCTACCCAAGGTCCTGCAGCATTAATTACTTTTTTAGCTTTAATTTGATATGTTTCACCTGTTAAAAGGTCTTGGACTTCGATACCATTTACCTTAGATTTTGAATTATAGATGAAGTTAGTAGATTTAGTGTGATTGATGACTTCAGCACCTTTTTCTTCAGCACGTTTCATAACTTCGATAGTTAGTCGTGCATCGTCAGTACGGTATTCTACATAATAACCGCCACCTTTAAGGCCATCTTTTTTAACTAAAGGTTCTTTATTTAATGTATCTTTTTTAGATAACATTTTTTTACGTTCATATCGTTTAACGCCCGCTAAACGGTCATACATTGTTAGTCCTAAGTTAGTTGTAAACTTACCAAATGTACCGCCTTTATGCATTGGTAATAGCATCCATTCTGGAGTAGTTACGTGTGGGCCATTTTCATAAACAATAGCACGTTCTTTACCAGTTTCAGCTACCACTTTAATTTGTGCTTGTTTTAAGTAACGTAAGCCGCCGTGGACAAGTTTAGTAGAACGTGAGCTTGTTCCTTGCGCAAAGTCTTGCATTTCAACTAACGCGACTTTCATACCACGTTGTGATGCATCTAAAGCGATGCCCGCACCTGTAATACCGCCCCCAATAATAACTACATCATACTCTTCGTTACTTAAGTTCTTTTTAATTACTTCTCTATTTAATGTAGATAATGCCATAAATATACCCCTCCAATAATTTATTATGAAAAAAGAGAGACCTGTCCATACAGAATCATGCTGTATGTAAACAGGTCTCTCAAATCTCGACTAATATATTAACTTGACTATATAGTAACACACTTCTAAAAACTAAGCCATTAATAGTGATTAATCTTCTAATTTAAAGACCTGCGTTGCTTCTACCGCTTTCTTCCAACCTTTATATAACTTAGTTCTGTCTTCTTCAGACATTTGTGGTTTAAATTCAGTTTCTAATCGCCATCTATCAGCGATTTCATCTTTGCTGCCCCAGAAACCTACAGCTAATCCAGCTAAGTAAGCAGCACCTAATGCTGTAGTTTCTTGAATTTCAGGACGTTCAACAGGAATATTAACGATATCTGCTTGGAATTGCATGATAAAGTTATTTTTAACTGCGCCCCCGTCTACACGTAAATTATTTACATCAATATCAGAATCTTTAGCCATTGCTTCCATAACATCACGTGTTTGATAGCATAATGATTCTAATGTTGCACGAATGAAGTGTTCCTTCTCTGTACCACGGCTTAGACCAAATACGGCGCCTCTTGCTTCTGAATCCCAATAAGGTGTCCCTAGTCCAACAAACGCTGGTACTACATATACATTATCCGTAGAGTCTACACGCGTTGCATAGTTCTCTGATTGAGGAGCTGAATTAATAATTCTTAATCCGTCACGCAACCATTGAATTGCTGAACCTGATACAAAGATAGATCCTTCAAGTGCATAATTTACCTTGCCATCTAAACCGTAGGCAATAGTAGTCAATAAACCACTGTCAGATTTAACTGGTTCTTCGCCAGTATTCATTAACATAAATCCGCCAGTACCGTACGTATTCTTCACATCTCCACGTTCAAAACAAGCTTGACCAAATAACGCAGCTTGTTGGTCCCCTGCAATACCAGCAATTGGTATTTCTTGACCGAAGAAATGATAGTCTTTCGTATGAGCATAAATTTCACTTGAAGCTTTAACTTCAGGCAATAGATTCTTTGGAACCCCTAATATTTCTAATAATTCATCGTCCCATTTTAAATCGTAAATATTATACATTAATGTACGACTAGCATTAGAATAATCGGTGATGTGAGCTTGTTTACCTGATAATTTCCATACTAACCAAGTATCAATCGTACCAAATAATAGATCGCCATTTTCCGCTTTCTCTCTAGCGCCCTCAACATTATCTAATATCCACTTCACTTTAGTTCCAGCGAAATAAGGGTCTAATAGTAGTCCAGTTTTATTTCTAAAAGTTTCTTCATAGCCTTGTTCTTTCAATTTCTGGCAGATAGTTTGAGTCTGACGAGATTGCCACACAATTGCATGGTAAATAGGACGTCCAGTGTTTTTATCCCAAACAACTGTTGTTTCACGTTGGTTTGTAATCCCGATACCTTCAATTTGATCGGCATTAATTTCGTTGTCATTAAGCACTTCCGCCATTACTGCTAATACCGATGTCCAAATTTCGTTAGCATCGTGTTCTACCCAACCTGATTTTGGAAAGTATTGTTTAAATTCACGTTGCGCAACGCTTTTAATTTCTCCATTTTTATCAAATAAGATGGCTCTTGAGCTTGTCGTACCTTGGTCAATCGACATGATGTATTTTTCCATAAATATTTCTCCCTTTCAGAATGTAGTTCCAACGTCTATAGGAATAGTACTATGGAAGTGTACTATTATTATAGCACTTTTCCAAAAAAATAATCATAAAACTACTATAAATCACTAAAAATTAATAAATAGTTTCAATATCATTAACTTTATTTGATTTATTTAGTGCTACTCCTAATAATAAAGTAGCAATCACAACTACGATACCGGCCACACAAATTAAATCAAATTGTCCCTTATAAAATACTTTAAAAATCACTGCGCCTAGCATACCGCCAGCAATAGGGCCTAATACTGGAACAATGGCATATCCCCAATTTGAATTTCCTTTGCCTGCGATAGGTAAAATAGCATGAGCAATTCTTGGTCCTAAATCTCGAGCTGGGTTGATGGCATAGCCTGTAGGACCACCTAAACTTAAACCGATAGCTATAATTAAACTACCAACAATTAATGGATTTAATCCATCGGCAATTTTGTTAACGCCAATAAATAAAATACCTAATGTTAATATTGTTGTACCAATAATTTCACTTAAGAAGTTAGCAAAATAATTCTTAATTGCAGGCGCTGTAGAGAATACACCTAATTTAGCACCTTGATCTTCGGTTGCTTTCCAATGGGCTAAATACATTAGCCATACAAGCATACCACCTACAATACCACCTAGCATTTGACATATTATGTATCCTGGGACTTGAGCCCAACTAAAGCTGCCATCCATTGCAAGTGCAATCGTCACTGCTGGATTTAAATGTGCACCTGAGAACTTTCCAACCGCATAAACTCCCATAGTTACTGCTAATCCCCAACCTGCTGCAATTACTATCCAATCCGAATCGTGACCTGCACTACGTTTTAAATTTACATTAGCACACACGCCACCACCAAATAGTATTAAAATAGCAGTACCTAAGAACTCCGCTATATAAACATTCATGAATAAACCTCCTACAAGACAAAAAAATTCCTACAAAAGCACTGGTAAGGCATTGCAGAAATCTCGTCATCTCTTAATCAATTATTAACTTGTTTAAATAATACATAAATTGTGTAAGCGTTGTCAATAGTTTTATGTCTTTAGATTGTCACAATTAGCATAATTAATAATGTATATTGCAATCTATTTTAATTTAGAATTTAAAAATCGAGACTTATACTTTATTTCAGTTAAGAAATATTATAAGCCTCGATTTAATGTAATATCACGTTTTACCAAAGCGCTCGATTACTAGTCGTTACATAACTTGCACCGCTATTAATAGCTTCATCAATTTCTTTTTCCTCGTCAATTAACCCACCTGCTATAATTTTAGAGGTTGTTTCTTCATCTACAATTTTAACAATTTTATGCGCGATTCCCGGAAGTACTTCTACATAATCCGGTTCCACCTTTTTAATAAGATGAACACTTCTGTTTAATGCTTGACTATCTATTATAAAAACGCGGAAAATAGTTAATTTATTTAATGATTTAGCCTTTTGTATTACTTTAGTTTTTGTAGAAACAATGCCTTTTGGTTTGTATGTTTGTATAATATATTCACATGCATACTCATCATGTGCCATACCTTTGATAAGGTCAATATGAATAAAAGCTTCAATGTTATGTTGCTTAAGTAAGTCCATAATACTCTTTAAATGTCCTACATGCATATCTAATAACACACAAATTTTATAATCTGTTTTAGTAAGTTTCTCTAAGTCTTTTATATTGCGAATTGCTGGTAACACATGTTTTTTCATCTACTATATTCCTTTCTACATTACTCGTTTAAATAATTTTTCTAGTTCATAATTTGTAAAATTAATAATTATTGGTCTACCGTGAGGACATGTAAATGGATCTTCTGCTTCGCGTAATTGATCAATCAAATCGGCCATTTCGTTATTTTTTAAATAGTGATTAGCTTTAATTGATTTTTTACAACTCATCATGATTGCAGCGTCTTCTCTCATTTTCTTAATGTCAACTTTCTTATGATTTAAGACAAGTTCAACCATATCTTGTATAATTTCTTGTGCTTCGGCTTTAGGGAACCACACTGGATAGCTACTTACAATATAGTCATGACCACCAAAGTGTTCTAAATGCACACCAACCTTCTCTAACTCTTCTTGATATTGATCGATAATCATTTGTTCATCTTTTGAAAAGTGGAATGTCAAAGGAATAAGTAAGTCCTGGACTTCATTTGTGACTTCACCAATCTTTTCTCTAAAGTACTCATACTTAATACGCTCTTGGGCAGCATGTTGGTCAATCATAAACATGCCATTTTCATTTTGAGCGATAATATAAGTTCCATGTACTTGACCAACTACTTCCATATATGGAACTCTACGTGTTGGCGTTGAACTGACCTTCCCTTTTATATCGTCTTGTTGATTATAGTCTGTAGTTTTATCTAGGTTCTCTTTAGAATCGTTTGTGTCGTCCACATTTGAGTTTATGTCCTCAGTTTCAGCTCTATCGATATTATTTAAAATTTCTTTTTGAATTTGGAAGTAATCGATGTCTTCATTACGTTTATTATTATGAAAGGTTGGTTCATTATTATTTTTATCGATTGCTAAATTATTATTGTTAGATTGATAATCGTTATACCCATCTTCTTTGAGCTTTTCAGAATAACTATTATCACTCGTTTGATAGGCTTGTTGATTATTATTTATCTGTTGATTATGCATCTTCTGTTTTTTCTCAAAGTCTAATTTTTGTTGTTCAAATGTGTGTAATACTTTATTTTTCTTAGGTGTTCTATCTAAATCATTTTGAGGAATCAAGATTCTATCCTTAAAAGCTTCTCTTATTTTTTTAACAATTAATTCATACAATTGCTCTTCTTTAGATAATCTTACTTCAAGCTTAGTAGGATGCACGTTAACGTCTACGAGTATTGGATCCATTTCAATATTAATATAACATATAGGATACCTACCAATAGTTAAGAGTGTATGATAGCCTTCTATGATTGCTTTATTTAAAACGAAATTTTTAATATAACGTCCATTAATAAAAATAGAGATATAATGTTTATTACTACGTGAATGTTCTGGCTTAGCAACATATCCTTCTAAGTGATAATCGCTAGTATCTCCTTCGATATGTACTAAATCTTTAGCCACCTTAATACCATAAATCTCAGCCATTACTTCATTTGTTTTGCCCGAACCATTTGTTTTAAGCAAAGTTTTATTATCAGAGACTAATGAAATACGTATGTGAGGATGACTCATTGCCATACGATTCACAATATCTGTAATCTTTCCTAGTTCGTTATATAAACTTTTAATATATTTTAAACGCGCAGGAGTATTATAGAATAATGATTTTACTGTGATATCCGTTCCTTTTTTAGCTTTCGCTGGCTTTTGGCTAATTATTTCACCATTTTCAGCATATATTTCATGTCCATTTTCACTATCTGTACAAGTTTTTAGAGTTACCTTGGCCACTGATGAAATACTAGCTAAAGCTTCACCACGAAATCCTAATGTTCTAATATGGAAAAGATCATCGTCGGCGTCTAATTTACTTGTGGCATGTCTATGAAAGACAAGTTTTAAGTCATCTTGTTCAATCCCAGTTCCATTATCCACCACTCGGATTGAAGCTATGCCAGATTGTTCAACTTCAATATTAATTTCAGTTGATTGGGCATCAATTGCATTTTCAAGAAGTTCTTTGACAACAGAACTTGGGCGCTCTACTACTTCGCCGGCTGCAATTTTATTAGCTAGGGAGGTTTGTAACTCTTTTATTTTCCCCATGAATCAACACCTCTATCTCAATTGATTTTGTAATTCACTTAATTTTAATAACGCTTCAATAGGGGTCATATTAGATATGTTTAAGTTTTTAATTTGTTCTTCTAACGCACTTGTTTTTTCTTCTGATTCAAACAAATCAAAGCTTGTTTGTTCGAATGTATTTTGTGTTTTATCATTGTTCTCTTCATTCGCTTGAATATCTGTACTTGGTAACTCTTCATCGTTAGAGTTCCCATCACTATGTTGTATTTTTTGAGTAGTACTATTTAAACTAGGTTTATTTATATTATTGAAATCCTCATTGTGAGTGGTTGTTTGTTCAAAAGCATTTAGTATAACTTGAGCTCTGTTTATTACTTCTTCAGGTAAATCAGCTAATTTAGCCACTTGTATACCATAGCTATCGTCAACTGCGCCGTCTTTAACTTTATGTAAGAAGATTAATTCTCCTTGATATTCGTCCGCCGCTACGTGAACGTTCTTCAAGCTTGAAAGTTCTTGGTCTAGTGTTGTTAGTTCATGATAGTGTGTTGAGAATAATGTTTTAGCATGTGAGGTTTGTGCAACATATTCAATCATAGCTTGTGCTAATGCTAAACCATCGTATGTTGATGTCCCCCTACCGATTTCATCAAAGATAATTAAGCTATTCTCGGTCGCGTAGGTTAACGCTTTTTGTGCTTCTAACATCTCTACCATAAATGTACTTTTACCTGAAACTAAATCATCAGCTGCTCCAATTCTTGTGAAAATTTGATCAAAAATAGGTAATAATGCTGAATCACAAGGAACATAAGCACCCATTTGCGCCATAATACTAATAATAGCTATTTGACGCATATACGTTGATTTACCAGACATATTTGGTCCAGTAATTAAATAAATAAAGTTATCTTTATCTAATGTACAATCATTCGGAACATAATCATTATAATCCATCACACGTTCAACCACTGGATGGCGAGAATTCTCAAGTTCTAACTTTTTATCATCACTAAATTGTGGCTTAACATAATTATATTTTTGTGCAATTTCTGCAAAGCTTTGTAGACAATCTAATTCAGATATAATTTTTGCTTGTTTCTGTAGACGTTCAGTATATGTTTTAATATGTTCTCTTAGTCTAACAAACAATTGGTATTCAAGCTCAATCGCTTTATCTTCTGCACCTAAAATAATATCTTCTTTTTCTTTAAGTTCGTCTGTAATAAATCTCTCTGCATTTGATAACGTTTGTTTACGATGATAACCGAAATCAGTAGGTTCAAACCCTTGAAGATTTGCTCGAGTAATTTCAATAAAATATCCAAATACTTTATTAAAACTTATTTTTAGAGATTTAATACCAGTACGTTCTCGTTCTTTAGCTTGCAATTGCGCTAACCAATCTTTCCCATTCTTAGATGCTTCTAAATATTCATCTAATTGTTTACTAAACCCTTGTTTGAATATGCCGCCATCTTTTACAGAAATTGGAGGTTCTTCTACTAAACTGTTTTCTAATATTTGTAATAAATCTTCTAGAGGTTCTAACGCCTCAAACTGTTTAGTAGTTTTTTCACCCATCTCATCAAGTAGCGACTTAATATTAGGGATTTCAGAAATAGAATGTTTCAGTTGAATTAAATCTCTTGCATTTACGTTACCATAACTTACACGTCCGACTAATCTTTCAATATCATATACTTGGTTTAAATAGCCTCTCAACGTATCTCTTTCAATAAAGTTGTTGATAAATAACTCTACCATATCTAAGCGTTTTTCAATTTTATCTTTATGAATTAATGGTCTATCAATCCATTGTTTTAATCGACGTGCACCCATAGGTGTCTTAGTTTCATCCATTAACCATAATAATGTACCTTTTTTAGATTTGAGCCTAATGCTTTCGGTTAATTCCAAGTTTCTTTTGGCATAATAATCCATTTTCATAAAATCAATAGCCGCATAAGTGATAACATCTTCGATATGTGATAAATCTCTTTTTTGTGTGTGATAAATATAATCTAATAATAATTGAGTGGATAGATATGTTTCTCCATTATCTAATCCATTAACTTCATAATTTGCATCTGAAATCTCGTCTCTTATTGTAATAGTTTCCGTAGTTAAATTAATTTGTTTTTTTAGCTCTTCGTCTATTTCTTCATTAACAACAATTTCGTTAGGATTAATAGTTATAATTTCGTTAATCAGTGTACTTTCATCTTCAAAATGAGTAGTCTTTAGCTCGCCCGTTGATATATCACAATAGCTTAAAGCGTAACTATTTTCATTTTTAATGAAACTAAGTATGTAGTTGTTTTGATTTTCATCCATTCCACCTTGTTCCATAACCGTACCAGGCGTAACTACTCGCACAACTTCTCTTTTAACCATACCTTTAGTTTGTTTTGGATCTTCCATTTGTTCACATATAGCTACTTTATAGCCATTATTAATAAGTGTTTCGATATAGCTATTTGCTGAATGATAAGGGACCCCACACATTGGGATAGGATTTTCTTTTTTTGCATCTCTTTTTGTTAATGTAATCTCTAAAACTCTTGAAGCTTCTTTTGCATCTTCATTAAACATTTCATAAAAATCGCCTAATCTAAAGAATAAAAGACAATCTTTATATTGCGCTTTAATTTTTAAATATTGTTGCATCATCGGTGTCGGAGTAGACATATTTTCACAACCTTACTAAAGTATTACTTTTTATTTATGTACTTTTAACTCATATATTTTAACATAACAAACTTGTTATCGCTCGTTACTCATATTACTAAGAAATTAAAATGGATATATACTATGACCTTGTTTCATCTTTAAATAAAATAAGAGATTACCATTTTAAGTCGTGGATAAAAGGATCTATATTCTCCTTATTACTATCCCTATCCTAAAATGACAATCCCTTTGATTTTATATTTAACTAGTTTACTTATTTATTATTTTATAAATCTATCTAATAACCCACGTCTCTTTAACATGATTAATAGAATATAACTTATTACGGCTCCTACAAAACTTGAAATTATAAATGCGAGCATTAATGGTTTAACGACAAAGTTTTGCATGCCTAATACCCATGATAAAGGTATACACATTAAACTACCTATTATCCCTGTACCTATAACTTCGCCAACTGCAGCCATAAAAATATGTCTTCGATACATGTAAAAGGCGCTCGCTAAGAGTACACCAATCATACTACCAGGAAAAGCGAAAAAACTTCCTGTTCCAAAAGTTATTCTAATTATTGATGAAATTAAAGCTTGCGCTAATCCATACCAAGGTCCTACAAAGACAGCACATAATACGTTTACAAAGTGTTGAACGGGTGCTGCTTTAATCGGACCTAAAGGTATCACAATAAAGCTACTAAAGATAACATTAAAAGCTATTAGTAAGGCAGTAAGTGTTAGTTTTCTAGTATTCATGGTGTTATTCCTTTCTTAATTATAATTATCATGTTCTTGTTTATTATAATCATTTAATCTATTTTCCATAGTGCTTATCATCATTTGTAATAAGTCATTCGCTTCATATTGAGCTGAACGAAATTCTTCTACAATAGGTAAATTATTAATTTCATTCTCAAGCGTATGAATTTCCTCTTCAGATTGTTCATATGCATGTTTCTTACCATAATTTTGTAGGTTTACAGATTGCTTTTGTTGCTTCTTTAAAAGCTTCATTTTCTCATCAATAGTTTGGTTATCATGAATTTGTTTTTCAATATTTTGGTAAGATTTAATACTTTCGAGCCCTTTAATTTTGTGAGAAAGTTGATCCGCTTGTTTTAATATTTCCTCTTTAGTATACATTTTAATTAGTCACCAATGCATCATCATGAAATCGAACAAAAGTCCCGTTCAATGAATATTGTTTGGCTTCATCAATTTTCACATCTACTAATTTACCTATTGCTTCGCGCGGGCCATTAAAATTGACCAATTTATTTTTTTCAGTATAGCCTGCTAAAACTGAAGCGTCTTTTTTACTTCCACCTTCACATAGGACTGTCACTGTTTTACCATTATACTGTTGCATTGCTTCTTCAGAGTATTGTCCAACTTTTTTGTTTAAGCGTTGTAAACGCTCTTTTTTAACATCCTCTGGCACATTATCTTTCATATTCGCTGCTGGTGTACCATCTCTTTGAGAATATAAATAAGTATAAGCGTGTTCAAATTGAACTTCATCATATAGTGATAATGTCTCTTCAAACTGTTCTTCAGTTTCATTTGGATAACCTACTATAATATCAGTAGTCAATGCTACATTAGGAATTGCTCGTTTAATTCTAGTTACTAAATCTAAGTAACTTTCTCTAGTATACTTACGTCCCATTATTTTTAATACTGCATTATTGCCTGATTGAACCGGTAAATGTATATGAGGGACTATATTGCCACCTTTTGCGATAACTTCAATCATGCGATCAGTAAAGTCCCAAGGATGACTGGTTGTAAACCGAACACGTGGAATATCAATTTGAGAAATATCTTCAAGTAAATCTCCTAATCCATATTCCAAGTCTTTAATATCTTTACCATAGGAATTGACATTTTGACCTAATAAAGTAATTTCCTTATAGCCATCTCGTGCCAAACCTCTAACTTCTTCAATGATATCTTCTGGTCTACGACTACGTTCTTTACCTCTAGTAAAAGGTACAATGCAATAAGTACAGAACTTATCGCAACCGTACATAATATTTACCCAAGCCTTGGTACTACCTTCACGGACCTTAGGTAAGTTTTCAATTATGTCGCCTTCTTTAGACCAAACCTCGACTACCATTGCTTTTGATAGATAGGCTTCTTCAAGTATTTCAGGTAACTTATGAATATTATGTGTACCAAAAATCATATCAACATTTTGATAAGATTTAAGAATTTTATTAACAACAGATTCTTCTTGAGACATACAACCACATACACCAATTAAGGCTTCTGGTCTATTTTTCTTAAGATGCTTTAAATTACCAATTTCACTAAATACTTTATTCTCCGCATTTTCACGGATAGCACAAGTATTAATAAGAATGACATCCGCTTCGTTAATATCATCAGTCGCAGTATATTCTAATGCCTGTAGAATTCCTGCCATAACTTCAGTATCATGTGCATTCATTTGACAACCGTATGTTTTAATTAGGAATGTACGACCTTTGCCCATCCCCTTAAATTTGTCATCAATATGAAAATCTCTATTATAATTGATAGCTTGTTTACCGCGTTTACGTGCCTCTTTGAGACTAGGCGGTTGATAAACACTTTCAAAATATTTACTATAATCTTTCTCTACGTTCTTATCACGTTCATTTAAAATATTTATCGTACCAGCTTTTCTTTGCTCTTCATTCACTTTTAAAAATCCTTTCTATATGCCCTAATACCATTATTACATTATATTAAAATTAGTCATAAAGTGCAAAAAGAGTTTAAAGCAAATTGATTAAATATAAATAATTAAAAAAGCCTCAAACATTTTATAATGAATGTTCTAGGCTAATAAATGTAGTGATGTTCTTACCTATTCAATTTAAGCTTCGTCATATTTACCTGTTAAAGTTTCGATTGTAATACCTTCTGGCACATGGTAAAACTTAACTTGACTAATTATACTTGGGCATTCTAATTCAACCATACGTTCATTCAATTTTTGAATTAAAATTAAACATTCACTCATTTCACCTTGGACCGTTGTTTCAAGTGGTCCTACTCTGAAATGTAAACCAGATTCATCAATAACCTTAATAGCTTCATCAACATATGGTATAACATCTTCGTTATTTGGCGTTCTAGGAACAATTTGAACACTCATTAATGTATCTTGCATTGATAATCACCTCATTAACTATTCTTAATTACTATTCTACCATCCTTGTGCTTAAAAATCTGAGTTAAGTTATTTTATCAATGGCCTCTTTTATAGCGTTTGCTAATTTATACATCGTGTCATCCCAATTTGAAGGATTACGTCTACTTTTATAATTAAATTGATTGTTTTTAAATAATGAACGTCTTAGTGTAGAGGTTAATTCAAGTTGTACCCCTGCGTTTGTAGTTGTTTGATTTACTATATTATCATCTTTCAAACCAGCCATTTGCCTCGATGCTTCTTGTACATTAACACCTATTTCTTTTAATTCTTGAGTGATAGTACTTTTTAATTGCAAATCTTTTCCACCGATATAAACGATTCTTTCTTCACCTAAACATCCGTGAATCGCTATAGCTTTATCACTTGTATTTATCATACTTAGGGCAATTTTATTATCATATTTAGTGGAAGTTACATGTAACTCATTATTTCCTTTAGTCTTTATTCCATCAAATGAGAAATAATTATAGTTACCTTTCTTAGCAATAATACTCGCCAGTTCTGTAGTTGCTGGTTCAATACCTCCACCATGTATAGCTAATATAATTATTTTACTATCTCTGTTTTGTGTATGAATCGTCCAATCTTTATTTCTAGTGGTTTTACTTTCTAATTCTTGCATCGATTTGTATTTATCCATAACCATCCTCACTTTAATATGTGTTTTATTATTTAAAAGAAGCGGGATAAAAATCTTATGAAATTTCAAAGATCCGTTATCCCGCTTCCAACATCATGTTCATTAGTTATTTTTATACAAATTGTGCAGTTAAATTATTGAAGTCTTCTTCAGAGATATGAATATCTCTTTTAGCTAACGCACCTTCGTCTAATTCTTCGATTTGAGATTCATATGAAGGTGTTTCACTATCTTGGTAAACGATACCTTTCACTAGAGATTCATAATCTAATACAGTTTTCATCGCTAATTGTTTATCAGTAGAATCATAACCTTCAATATCATCTAAACTTACTAAATGCTCTTTAAACCAATCATACGTATTTACCTTATTATATGTGACACAAGGTGAGAATACGTTTACAAATGAGAACCCATCATGATTAATAGCATCTTCAATTAATTTTGTTAGGCCTTTGATATCACTGGAAAACCCTTGAGCAACAAATGTCGCACCTGATGATAATGCAAGTTCTAAAGGTGCCACGTTTTTCTCAATATTACCTTTCGGCGTTGATTTAGTTACAAACCCAACCGCAGAAGATGGAGAAGTTTGTCCTTTTGTTAAACCATAAATTTGATTATCCATAACGATATAAGTCATATTCATATTACGGCGTAGCGCATGAACAGTGTGGCCCATGCCAATAGCATATCCGTCTCCATCACCGCCAGACGCAATCACTGTTAAATCTTTGTTGGCCATTTTCACACCTTGAGCTAATGGTAATGCACGACCGTGAATACCGTGGACACCGTATGAATTAATATAGCCAGATAATCTTCCTGAACAACCTATACCTGTAATGATTGCAACTTCTTCTGGTTCTAATCCAACATTTGCTGCTGCTTTTTGAATCGCAGCTTGAACAGAGAAATCTCCACAACCAGGGCACCAGTTTGGCTTCACATTATTACGAAAGTCTTTAAATGTAGCCAATTAAACCAACTCCTTAATTTCTTTTACTACTTCTAATCCTTTTTCTTCTATTTCGTGTGGTAAGAAAGGCGTACCATCATATTTCGTTTGATTAATTAATTTGTCTTGTATATTAGTATTCATTTTAAGAATATTTGATAATTGTCCTTGGTAGTTATGTTCTACTACTACTACTTTTGAAGCTTTATTTACTGCTTCTTGAATAACATCTTTTGGTAAGGGGTGTAGTTGACGAATTTGCATAGTGTTCACTTTTATATCTTGCGCATCTAACCTTGCAGTACCTTCTTGAATGGCACCTTTACTTGATATGAATCCGATAAACAAGATATCCGCTTCTTCATGTGGCTCATTAAGTTCTACAGGCTTTTCGATCAATAAGTTTGCTATTTTACGCATACGTTTTTCCATTTGTTGACGTCTGTTTTCTGCTGCTTCACTTGTTTTACCTTCTTCATTATGTTCTACACCAGTTACATGATGAATACCGCCTTTAACGCCTGGAATTGGTCTAGGTGATACTCCAGATCCAGTTAAAGCGTAACGTCTAAAGTATTGTTTATCGTCTTCTTCTCGTTCGATATCCGATTGTAGTAACTCTCCACGACTGATATTGATTTTACTGTAGTCTATACGTTTCACTGTTTGTTTACCTAACGAAAGTTGTAAATCGCTCAATACAATAACTGGACATTGATACTCTTCGGCTAAATTAAAGGCCTCCATAGTTAGATAAAATGCATCTTCTGCATCAGTAGGCGCCACGACAATTTTAGGAATATCTCCATGTGTACCATAAATCATCTGCATTAAATCAGATTGTTCTTGTTTAGTAGGTAATCCTGTAGACGGGCCTCCACGTTGCGTATTAATAATTACTAGAGGTGTTTCTGTCATACCAGAAAGGCCAATAGCTTCCATCATTAGTGATAAACCTGGGCCCGCACTTGCTGTAAATGCTCTGACACCTGCATAGTTCGCACCAATTGCCATATTAGCAGCCGCAATTTCATCTTCAGTTTGAACTACTGTACCTCCGACTTTAGGAACATTTGCAATCATATATTCCATAATTTCTGAAGCTGGAGTAATTGGATATGCTGCCATAAATCTTGATCCAGCTGAGATAGCGCCTAATCCAATAGCATCATTACCAATCATGTATAAATGGGGCTCTTCATCATTAGCTTCTAGTTCAAAATCGCCTTCTACAGTGTTCAACTGTTCTTTCATTAATTGATAACCTTGGTTTAATGCTTCTATATTCATTTCAACCACTTTTTCACCTTTTTTAGAGAACATATTAGTAATAAGTTCTTCAAACGTAGTTGTGTTTAAGTCCATAATTGCACATGTAGCTCCGACTGCCACCATGTTTTTCATTAATGCTGTTCCTAACTCTTTTGCAGTACTAGTAAACGGTAATTCAATTAACTGAGCTCGGCAATCTTCTGGTTTATTTGGTTTTGCTTTAGCATCGGCAATAATAATGCTATCTTCACGCATTTCATGATGATTGAGTTCTATTGTTTCTTGGTCGAAAGCGACTAAAATATCTAAATCATCACTAATTGCATGAACTGGTGAAGTAGATACTCTAATTTTATTGTTCGTATGTCCGCCTTTTATACGGCTAGAAAAGTGTCTATACCCGTATAGATAATAGCCTTTACGGTTCATTGCGGTCGCAAAAATTTCACCCGTTGACTCTATACCTTCACCTTGTTGGCCGCCCACTTTCCACGATATTTGTGATTTCATACCATATGCCTCCTATGGAAATAATTCATATTAAATAATAACAAAAATAACCACCGTCTTACTATGTCAACAGTGGCATTTAAATAAATTCATACTAATGGACTATGATGTACATAGCTTTTCAATATGTTAAAAGTTATTTATTAAATGGATGATCATCATTAATTAAAATTCTTTCGATATGCTTTGTCTTTCCTTCTTTATCTAAATCAATAATAACACCTGATAGCACACTTCTACCATCATTTGGTATTACATGTCGTTGAGGCAAGCTTGTAATGAACCTTTCAATAACCTCATCACGATTAATACCTAGTATCCCATCATAGTATCCTGTCATACCGACATCAGTTATATATCCAGTACCATTTGGCAAGACGCGTTCATCTGACGTTTGGATATGAGTATGTGTTCCTACCATAACACTAGCTCTTCCATCTAAATACCAACCCATAGCATTTTTTTCTGATGTTGTTTCAGCGTGAAAGTCTACAAAGATATAATCTGTTTCTTTTTGAGCTTCTTCAATCAATTGGTCCGCTTTTTTAAATGGATCATCAATGTCTTGCATAAATGAACGACCTTGCAAATTAATAATAGCTAACTTGATATCATTAATTTGTATAAAACGCATGCCTACTCCAGGTGCTTCACTTGGAAAATTAGCAGGACGTACCATTCTTTTAGCATCATCGATAAATTCATAAATTTCACGTTGACCATAAGTATGATTGCCCATCGTCATAAAGTCTACGCCATCTCTTAATAATTGTTTATATATTTTTTCAGTTAATCCTTTCCCATGAGCTGCATTTTCAGCATTTACTATGCTTACTGTTGGCTTATAAGCCTGTTTTATTTTAGGTAAATATTCAGCAATGGCTTCCCTGCCAATTTTGCCCACAATATCACCGATAAATAGTATTCTCATTTAATGTTCATCCTCTCATAAAATCAGTTTAATTCATAAGTCACTAGAATAAAAGAGACGATTTATACTCTTTTGAAAATTCTATTTCACTTTACTTTAGCATGTTCACAACATATGTTAAGATAAATTTATAAAAATAATAGGAGTTGTAAAAATCTAATGTCAATTAATATTGAACCAGAAAAATTTGCAGAATTAGTAGTAAAATCTAATCCTTCTAAGTCAGAAGACGCAGAAGATATTGCTAAAGAAAGCTTAGAATTATATATCAATGCTTATCGTTTAGCAGAAAGATATTCAAATATTGCTACAAGTTGTTATGACACGGCAGAAATTATTTCTGAATTAAGAAAAACTGATTTACAACTCAAATAATTTAACAACGATTAAAGAGATTGGAACGATGTACGTTCTAATCTCTTTTTTCATCTTTTCGTATTTAACATATTGAACAACCCAATTATATAGAACTGTAAGTTTTCATAATTGTAAACTACTAACAAATTAAAGAGCCTGGACACTTAGTTAAAATGTCCAGGCTAATAATTATTTCGCATACTCTACTGCTCTTGTCTCTCTAACAACTGTCACTTTAATGTGACCAGGATATTGTAATTCTTCTTCGATTTGATTCTTAATGTCTCTCGCCATTCTGTATGATTTCAAGTCATCTATTTCTTCTGGAGAAACAATGACTCTAATTTCTCTTCCCGCTTGAATAGCAAATGCTTTTTCAACACCTTCATAACTTTCAGAAAGTGTTTCAAGTCTTTCTAATCTGCGTATATAATTCTCAAGCGTTTCTTTACGAGCACCAGGTCTGGCTGCAGATAATGCATCTGCTGAAGCAACCAAAATAGAAATAATAGATGTTGGTTCAACGTCGCCGTGATGTGAATGAATAGCATTAATAACAGTATCATTTTCAGCATATTTTTTAGCTAATTCAACGCCAATTTCAACGTGACTTCCTTCTACTTCATGATCGATAGCTTTACCCACATCGTGAAGTAATCCTGCGCGTTTAGCTAAACTTACATCTTCACCTAATTCAGCTGCTAACATTCCAGATAAATGCGCAACTTCGATAGAATGTTTAAGAACGTTTTGGCCATAGCTAGTTCGATAATTAAGACGACCTAAGACTTTAACTAAATCTGGATGCATATTATGAACATTAATTTCAAATGTAGCTTGTTCACCAGCATCTCTAATAATATCGTCAACTTCTTTTCTAGCTTTATCTACCATTTCTTCAATACGACCGGGATGAATACGGCCATCAGAGACTAAATTAACCAAAGCAGTTCTTGCGATTTCACGTCTGATTGGATCAAAACCAGATAAAATAACCGCTTCTGGTGTATCATCAATGATTAAGTCGATACCTGTTAACGTTTCTAAAGTACGAATATTTCTACCTTCTCTACCAATAATTCGACCTTTCATCTCATCATTTGGTAAGTTAACTACTGAGACAGTAGATTCTGTTGTATGATCAGCAGCTAATCTTTGAACAGTGGTAGCTAATAATTCTTTTGCTGTTTTATCAACTTTCTCTTTTGCCTCTTTTTCTTTCTCTTTAACAAGTACTGCAATATCTTGTGACAGTTCTTCTTCAACCCTCTGAAGTTGTTCATTGACAGCTTCTTCTTGAGTGAGACCGGAGATGCGTTCTAATTCTTGTTCATGCTTCATTATTAATGATTGAACACTACTCTCTTTTGCATCTACTTGTTGTTGTCTTTCTTCAAGTTTAGATTCTTTTTGTTCTAAAATCTCATCTTTTTTATCTAAAAGATCAGATTTTCGATCTAAGTTTTCCTCTCTTTGAAGAAGTCGGGCTTCTTGTCTTTGAAGCTCGCCACGTCTTTCACGTAGCTCTGATTCAGCTTGTTCTCTTATTGTTTGGTTTTCTTCTTTTGCCTCTAATAATTTTTCTTTTTTGATATTTTCAGCTTCTTTTTGACCTTGCTTAATAATATCATCAGCAGTTTGTCTAGCTTGTAGTTGCTTTTGATGTAATATATTTCGGGCTACAATATACCCTACAACAACCCCTAGAATAATCCCCAGCAAAATGAGTAGGAGGTTTAATAAATTCACATAAACACCTCCTTTTTCTAGGTATTTGCTTTGTATATCAAAATCTATTTGATTTTATAAATTGTATAATAATTATACATATCAATTGTACGTTTATTATCTTGGTAGTGTCAAGATATGAAATTCCACTGCAAATTCGAATTACATATATTATGAAAGCTAGATTTCATAATAAAATAAAGTGGATGAAATAATACATACTTCACCCACTTCAATTTATTAAAATAGCAGTTCTTTCAATAAAATTTACTAAAAGTAAAAGCTATAAACCTAAGACTATAACTAATAGGCTATTATTCTCTTAAAAGTTATTTATCATCAAATAAAGTTTCAGATGGTTCTTCCTCTTTTTCTTCAATGTCACCATCAAAGATACCAAGTTTTTCACGTAATTTACGATCGATTTCATCTTTAATTTGTGGGTTTTCTTTAAGGTAAGTTTTAACATTTTCTTTACCTTGACCCATTCTTTCACCATTATATGAATACCAAGCGCCAGATTTATCTACAATTTCATTTTCAACACCTAAATCAATCAATTCGCCTTCTTTAGAAATGCCTTGACCATACATAATGTCAACTTCAGCTACTCTAAATGGCGGGGCAACTTTATTTTTAACGACTTTAATTTTAGTTCTATTACCTACAATTTCTTGTCCTTGTTTTAATTGTTCAGCACGACGAACTTCTAGACGAACGGAGCTATAGAATTTTAATGCTCTACCACCTGGAGTAGTTTCAGGGTTACCGAACATAACGCCGACTTTTTCACGAACTTGGTTAATAAAGATAGCAGTTGTGTTTGATTTTGAAATAGCACCTGAAAGTTTACGTAACGCCTGTGACATTAAACGAGCTTGTAAACCGACATGTGTATCGCCCATTTCCCCTTCTATCTCTGCTTTAGGAGTTAATGCGGCAACTGAGTCTACAACTACGATATCAACCGCACCACTTCTTACGAATGCTTCTGCAATTTCTAAACCTTGTTCACCGTGGTCAGGTTGAGATAAATATAGGTTATTAATATCTACACCTAACGCTTCAGCATAGACAGGGTCTAGTGCGTGTTCGGCATCAATAAATGCTGCTACGCCTCCGTTTTTTTGTACCTCTGCGATAGCATGTAATGCTACTGTTGTTTTACCAGAACTTTCTGGCCCATATATTTCAATGATTCTTCCTTTAGGGTAGCCACCTACTCCAAGTGCATTATCTAAAGTAACTGAACCACTTGATACACTTGATACACGGCGACCTTTATTATCACCGAGTTTCATTACGGCACCTTTACCGAAAGATTTTTCCATATTTTTTATTACTGTATCTAGAGCTTTTTGACGATCATTATCCAAAGCGAAACCTCCTAATGAGATAGTTATCATTATTATCTTAGTTAATACTATACATTTATTTTAACCTAATTACAAGTATTTTGCGAATATTTGTTCGCTTAAATAAGATTAAATTCTTCAAAATCGAACAAATGTACTAGAGAAATAACAATAAATTAAATTGGTAATTTATTTTACCCAATTAAGTAATTTAATAAGTGCATAATTTTGACTTCTGTTTTGTAACATATTTCTATTTAGGGACATTTTAAATGAATCTATTTTAAATTCATCGTGGCTTACTATTCCTAAATACACTTGTGCTTCATCGTGTATTAAAGCTATACCCATATCTGTTTTATATAAATCTTTTACATAGTTCGCTGCCTTTTTAACTTTTTCTTCATTATTAGACATGTCGCTAATAAAGATATCAGAGTCTGGTAGATGACCTTTGAGTAATTCGTCTTCATCATGTGTTTTCAGGCGTGTATATAAAGCCCCATTTGTCACACCATCATACACACTAAATGTCTTATTTATTGCATTCATTACAGATTGTTCAATAACTATGTCGTCAGAACCATAATAGTAAGTGCCAATTCTATTTAAAACCTTTTCCTTGATAGGTTGAATTAACGTTTTACATTCATCAACAGAATCTGCATTAGCTGTTAATCTAATATATACTTCGTGCGTACCTGCTAGAGGTGCGATTGTTGGATTAGTTTGATTATCAATTAAATCCATCAATTAAGTTTCAACTTTAGATTCTCCAATTCCAGCAAATCTTAACTGTTCTGAGAAGATAACTTTATCATCATCCATTAAATATGGTAGTAACTCATTTTTAGCCATTGGTTGCATTTCGCGCGGAGGTCCAGGCAATAAAATTATTTTTTTATCATTTTGTTCATACAACATACCTGGAGCCATGCCATAATTATTTTTTAAAACTTTAGCACCTTCAATTACTAAAGCTTGTTGTTTATTATTTGGTGTCATTTCTTGCCCTTGTTCTTTAAAATAATTTTTAATATATTGCAAAGCATCATCATCAGTAACAAGTTGTTTACCTAATACGTTAGCGACTGTGTGTTTTGTTAGATCATCCTTCGTTGGACCTAATCCTCCTGTTAGAACTAGTGTATCAAATCGCTTTAAACCTTCTTTAATAACATATTCTAATCTTTTGGGATTGTCTCCAATAACAGTATGTTCAACTACACTCTTCCCTATACTATTAAATAATTTAGATAAATATTGTCCGTTTGTATTAGCAATTTGGCCCAATAATAATTCTGAGCCTACCGCAATAATTGAAATATTCATGACCGTTTCTCTCCTAATTTTCTTTATATTTTATAAATTAAAGTTCAAAAAAACCAAGAATTGAAGAGACTGAGACATTAATAATTTATGCTCTAGGACATTGTCCACTCTCATTCATTCTTGGTTATTTCACTAAATTATTGTTTAAAAACATTTCTGCCTTTATAAAAATATTCGATACCAGATAAAATGGTAAAGAAGACACCAATATAAAGTAATACTTGTCCTAATGGGAAACCAATCCAATTAGCAAATAAGTCACCTAGTAAAATCCAAATAATTGCAACCATAGTTACAGCTGTTTTAATTTTACCAAGTTGGCCTGCAGCACTTACAAATCCCTGTTCAATTTGTAATAAACGTAAACCAGTAACTGCAAATTCGCGCGCTATAATTATAATAACTACTACTGAATTAGTTAGATCCATTTGAATCATAACTATTAATGCGCTTGAAACAAGTAGTTTATCAGCTAATGGGTCTAAAAATTTACCCATATTTGTAACTAATTGCCATTTTCTAGCTAAGTATCCATCTACAAAGTCGCTTAAAGATGCAACAATAAAGATGATTGCAGCGATAAGTTGTTCGATGCGTATTTCATAACCACCTAAAATCGATACACTGCCAAATCCAAAGTTTACTAGAGCAAATAAAATAAAAACTGGAATAAGAATTACTCTAAAAACTGTAATCTGATTTGGAATATTCATGTTAAAGCCTCATTTCTAAATTTATCTTTACAAATTATAATATTAACATAGCTAAGAGCCAAAGAATAAAAGTAATTACAATTATTCCCCCAATTAACACGACTAATTGTAGAGGTTCCTTATTCTTAGTACGGTATGTAGGGGCATCATCGTTTTGATAACGCATTAAAAGCGTGTCTAATTGATTTTGACTATTTGGAATTTCTTCGCCATGCACATTGATTAATTGTTCAGCGTTCATATTTACAACGCTCGCGTAACGTCTGATAAATCCCTCTGCATAATCAACCTTAGCTAATTCATTGAATCGATTTTCTTCAATTTTTTTTAGCGTTGCTCGTTTAATTTGAGTTCGTTCTTCCAACTCTGCTAACGTCATTCCAAGTCTCTCTCTTCTTCCTTTTAAAGTCTCACCAATAGTTCTCACTTTTAAAAGCCTCCACAATTACTATTCGAAAAATCCAAACCCTCCGCCAAATGTATCTTCACCGAAGTTTAAATTATTTTTACTTTTAACTGTCTGTTGTTTCATTTGATCATATTCAATTGTTTGATTTTCGTTTTCACGTAATTCAATTATATAATCAAAATCATCCATACTATAGTCTCCAGATTCAACAAATAAATCAGGATGTTCTACCACCTTAATTGAAGGTAACGTCATTACTTCTCTGACCAACTCTTGATGTTTATGATTTGCTTCTCTAGCTGTTACAGCACCATCAATAATATACACATGGTTCGAATCATATTCACCCTTAATAAGGGAGCTACGTACCGTTTGCTTAATTAAGGTTGAGCTAATAAAGAGCCATCGCTTATGAGCACAGACGCTTCCTGCTACTATGGATTCCGTCTTGCCTACACGTGGCATACCTCTGATTCCAATAAGTTTATGTCCCTCTTCTTTGAAAAGTTCTGCAAGAAAATCGACTAATAAACCTAAATCTTCACGTTCAAAACGGAATGTCTTTTTATCATCAGCATCTTGTTCTATATAACGCCCATGACGTACGGCTAGTCGATCACGTAATTCAGGCACTCTTAACTTAGTAATTTCAATTTCATTAAGTTCTTTTATAATATTCTCAAAACGATTTACTTTTTCAAGGCTATCAGTTTTAATTAATAAACCACGACGTCCTTGATCTACACCATTAATCGTTACAATGCTTATTCCTAACATACCAAGTAAACTTGAAATATCACCTAATAAACCTGCACGATTAACTGTTATTTCATATTCAAGATACCATTCTTTCTTTTCAGCAACAGTCATTTACATCCGCCCCTTGTTTAAATGCCAACTGTAACAACAGTATTTTAAAATAATAATCATATTATATCATTTATTTTTGAAATACTAATCATAAATTTAAGAATATAACTGTAACGTTTTTGAATTTTAAAGATACCAAGCTCCGTTGACTTTTTGGACCGTACCCGTGATACTCTTAGCTAGCGGATGCCATAAATATGCACAAGTATGAGCAACTTCATCAGGGGTAACCATTCGTTGCTGAGGCAATTCATTTAAAATTGCTTCTTGTTCTTCTTCGCTAAATTCGCAGGCCATTCTCCCTGAAACGAATCCAGGAGCCACCGCATTAACCGTCACACTTGTCATTGCTAATTCCTGACTAAGTGCTTTAACAAAGCCAATTTGGGCACTCTTCATCGTAGAGTAGATGGTTTCCATACTTGCTCCAGTTTCACCCCAAATCGATGAAATAACGATAATCCGGCCATCTACACTTTGTCTTAAAGTGTCAATGAAATAACGGCTACATCTAATCAATTGCTTCACATGTATATTATAACTTCTATCAATATCATTATCTGACATATCTTGTAACATACCGTATATAGCTGTCCCACTACTATAAACAAGGCAATCAAGATTTTTAATATGACCAAACGCTTCTTCTAAATTTATATTTTGTGTTAAATCGAGCTGGATAAAGTGAACCGCTTCATTTTTATACTTTTCTTTCAATATGTTTACGTCTGATTGGTAATATTGAATAATAACTTCAAAATCATCTTGTAAAAGTCGTTCTACAATAGCTGAACCAATACTCCCTGATCCACCTAATACTAATGCTTTCATTATTTTTTAATCTCCAAACGACTATCAACTATATTATCTAAATTTAAATATTGCTTTGTCGTTTCATTTATACTTTCTAAAGTAATATTTTCAATAATATCTAACATCTCGAAGACACTTACCCCTTCGAAGTATAATTTAGCGTATTGATTAGCAATATATTCTGGTGAATTTAAACTTGAGATAAATTCGCCGATAAATTGTTTTTTCAATAAATTAAAAGCTTCTTCGTCTTGTAGATTACCTCTATATTTTAGAAGTTCACTCAATAAGACGTCTTTTAATTTATCAGGTTGTTGTGTTGCACTTGTAATTATTGAAAAACTATATGTAGGTTCGAGCACAAATTGATAGCCAAACGATTCATCTATTAAATCTTCAGTTAGTAACATTTGATAAAAATCAGTTTCTTCTCCAAAGACTAATTCATAAAATAGTGTCATCTCTAAATCACGTTGTACATATCGTTGTGGTGTTTCGACATATGGCTTATTCTTAAACCCAAGCATTAATCTTGGTGACTGCAATTTCATTTCTTCTTTCACAAACGGTGTAACGACTTCAAGTGGTTCATCCACGCTACCTCTTTGGATATTTGGTTGATTTGTTTTATCACGTTGTGCTTCATGAGCTTCCACAAGACTACAAATATGTTCTGGATCAACATCTCCTACGACAAAAAGAACCATATTTGAAGGATGATAAAATGTTTCATAACATGTATATAAATCATCTTTAGTTATGTCATAAATACTTTCTACGCTTCCAGCTATATCCACTTTAATTGGATGATTATGATACATCGCGCGCAGTGTATTGAACATAATTTTATATCCTGGTTGTTCTTGATACATCTTGATTTCTTCAGCTATAATGCCTTTTTCTTTATCTACAGTTTCTTTTGAAAAGTAAGGTGTCTCAACCATATTTAATAAGCGAATAATATTACTATCAACATTGTCAGTGGCACTAAATAAATAACTTGTACGATCAAAGCTTGTAAACGCATTGACTTGAGCATTATCATTAGCAAATGCTGTAAATAAGTCTTCGTCTCCATCTTTTTCAAATAATTTATGTTCTAGAAAATGTGCTACCCCATCAGGCACTGTAATCATTTGGTCTTCATTATGAGGTTTGAATGTACTATCAAGTGAACCGAATTGAGTGGTATAAGTGACAAACGTTTTTTGGAATCCTTTCTTAGGGATAATGAATAGACGTAAGCCATTTTGGAGTTCGTGTTCGTATACTTTCTCATCAATTAATTCATAAACGTGCCTTTTCATTCAGATTGGCCTCCTTTCGTTAATACGTAAATTGTATCGAGTCGAGCTTTATTAGCCATTGTAATTACATCTTCTTTAGTAACATTGCGAATCTCATTAATATAGTCATCATCGGCTTGCGCTTGCTCTAAAAGTAATTGATTTTGCATCACTTCAATTATACTTTTCGGGCGGTCATCAATTTCTTGTCGTTGAGAGATAATTATCTTTTTCGCTAATTCCAACTTACTATCCTCAAATTCTCCCTGCTTAAACTTATCAAATTCTTGTAAAATAGTATCTTTTGCAACTTCATATTTATCCGATGACACTCCACTTAATACAAATAAATAGCCATTTTTACCATCTAATTGTGAATGGATAGAATAAGCTAAGCTTTGTTTTTCTCGTACTTCATTAAATAATACTGAAGATGGGTCGCCACCAAACATGGTATTAAGCACAACTAAAGCATAATAATCATCTGCCCCGAAACGTGTTGGAAAACGGTAACCTAAGTTTAATTTAGCTTGATCTACTTCATCTTCTTCAACAATAAATCGCGGTTCAGTTTGATCATCATCTAGTCTTGGTATATCAGTACGTTGAAGTTCAAACGGTTGAATATTAAACTTAGATTCAATTAACTGTTTAACTTCTTCTTTATCTACATTACCTACCACATATACTGAACAATTATCATTAGTTAACATTGATTTATATGTATCGTACAAGTTTTCAGCTGTAACTAGAGGTATATTTTCAATTTGGCCTGTTGCTAAATAGCGATAAGGTTCATCTTTAAACATATATTTAAGTAAATTTAAAAATGAATATTGCGCTTTATTATCTATCATTGCTTCAATTTTTTTAGTTAATAATGATTTTTCTTGATTCACAAATGTTGTATTGAACGCTCTATTGTCTACAAGTGGGTTAGTGATGACTTCATGGAGTAGATTTAAGCCTTTTTCAAATAAAGGTGAAGAGTCTTTGAGATAACGTTCGTTGACTATTTCAAGTGAAATCGTTATAACGTGTTGATCTTTGAATTTCGAAACAAAACTATTGATATAAGCACCATACAATTCAGAAAGTTGCTTACTCAACGCTTTATCTGTAGGCCACTGTTTCGTTCCACGGATTAATAATTTACTTAGTAATGAGCGTGCTGTAATAGTTTCATAATTTAAAGGTGCCATAAATTTAAATGTAATCATTGTTGTTTTAAATTTCTCAGTTGGTAGTATATCGATATGTATTTGTCTATTATTTTGTGTCACGATTCTTACTCACTCCTTATTAAGTTGTTAAATTTTAGTACGAGTTAATTTGAATTTAACCAGACTACTTTTTACATAATTTAAAGAATATAAAATAGGTTTACCCGTTTCATCAAAATGTACAACCTTTAGTAACATTAATCCTTCATGTGGTGAAGCATTCAAAATATCAGAAATATGTGGCTCATAGCTAATAGCCTCTACTTCAGTTTCTGCCGAAGTGACTTTGTGTCCCGTATTAAGTTCGATAGCATTAAGCATAGAGCCATCACTAGTTTGATAATCTGTACATGTTAAGTTTTCCTCAGCGATCTTATCTAAACAATACATAACTGGTTGATGATTCGCTGTACGCAATCTTTCGATAATCGTAATAGGTTGTTTATCTTTTATACCCAATCTCTTCGCATCTAAAATCGAGGCTGGTTGTTGTTCTAAACTTAAATATTCAGTTCCGGAGTGATAACCAGCTTGTTTTATCATATCGCTAATACTAAATAATTTATTTAATGGATAGAAGAAAGGGTGTAATTTCTTTACGCTTGGCCCTTCTTCAAAGTTATCAGTTAGCACTTGTTCAGTAATAAGCTGACCAATCGCATCATAGACGTCGTCTGTTTTCACATTAACCTCCCTAGCAATCGCTAAATTGCTAGGAAGTTTATCTCCAGGTTTTAAAGAATTATCTTTTATCTGATTGAAAATATACTCTTTCACTCTAAAAACTGAGTTTAATTCTGCCATTTTTACACCTCTTCTTCTATATCAATTAAAACTTGTCTTGGTTTACTTCCCTTTTGTGGACCAATCACTTGGTTACGTTCTAAATCATCCATTAATCTTGATGCTCTATTATAACCGATTCTAAATTGTCTTTGTAAAAGTGAGGTACTCGCTTTTTGTTGTTCTATGACAAATAAATATACTTCCTCATATAGGGAATCTTCACTTTTCATTTCAGACTTATCAGTAGGTGCATCAGATTCCATTTCTTTAATATAATTTGCTTTTTGTTGTTCTACGACAGAATTGACAATGTCTTGAACTTCTTGATCGCTTAAGAAAGCGCCTTGTACACGGATTTGAGATGAATCTCCGTTTCCAACATATAACATATCGCCTTTTCCTAACAGCTTCTCTGCTCCTGCAGAACCGATAATTGTTCTAGAGTCAGTTTGTGAACTCACTGCAAAGGCAATTCTTGATGGAATATTATTTTTAATTATACCTGTGATAACATCCACTGATGGTCTTTGCGTCGCTACGATTAAATGTATACCAGCTGCACGTGCCATTTGTGTAATACGTTGAATAGCATTTTCTACTTCTTTACCCGCTACCATCATTAAGTCCGCTAACTCGTCCACGATAACTACAATATAAGGTAGTTCGGCTTGTTTTTCATCAAGTTCTTCATTCTGACGACGTAAGAATTGATTATAGCCTTCAATATTTCTAGTAGATGAATGTTGGAATAGATCATAACGTCGTTCCATTTCTGCAACTATCTTCTCTAAAGCTTGAGAAGCCTTATGAGGATTTGTAACTACAGGAATTAATAAATGAGGCACGCCATTATAAACATTAAGTTCCACCATTTTAGGGTCAATTAACATAAGTTTAACTTCATGAGGCTTAGCATTTAGAAGTATACTTGTAATAATACCGTTGATACATACTGACTTACCACTACCTGTTGAACCCGCTACTAATAAATGTGGCATTTCATTTAATTGAATTGTCATAGGTTCACCAGAAATATCTCGTCCCAATCCCACTTCTAGCTTGTTTTTAGCTGGAAATTTGGTTTCTAAAACTTCTTTCAATGTTACTAAAGAAATCTTATCATTAGGAACCTCAATACCAACTGCAGAACGACCTGGTATAGGTGCTTCGATACGAACATCCTTTGCTGCTAATGCAAGGGCAATGTCGTTATGCAAGTTAACAATCTTACTTACTTTTACTCCTTGTGCCGGTTGAATCTCATATTGAGTTACAGCAGGACCTATTTTAATTTGGGTTACTTTAGCATTAACACCAAAGTTTTTCATCGTTGATTCTAAAATCTGTCCTTTACGTTGAACTTCTGTGCGAGAAGTTGTTTGTTGCTTGCTAGGTTGTTTTAGCAATGACAATGGTGGAATATGATAAGATACATTGGCTACTTCTCCAACCTCAGAAATTGAACCATTAGTTTGATTCTCATCTATTTCGTTTATTTCTACATCAGCATTTGTAGATTGGTTATTCTCTGTAGTCGACTCGGCTGATGACAGAGGTTGTTCTTTATCCTCAATCCCAAAGCGTCGTTTTTTACGTTTATTCGTTTTAGGCTGAGTTTGAGTTTCTTTTGTAGCTTCATCGTGTCCATATATAGGAATAGAGTCATCTTTCGTTTCAATCTCTGGAAAGTCACTTACATCTTTAACTTCATTTTCACGTGCTTCAAGACGTTCTGTTTCTTCACGTTCTTTCAAAAGTTGTCGTTCGCGTTCTTTTTCTTCTTTCTCGCGACGTCGTTCTTCTTTTTTCACTTTGTTTTGCGCTCTTTTTTCTTTAAAAGTTGTCGATGCACTTTGGCTAGAATTTTTCATTTTATCTAGAGATATTTTAGCCACGTCTCTATGACGTAATTTCAATAATAAAATCACACTTGAAACTAATAGAAGTAGTGTGATAATAATTACACCGGCGATTGAAATAAGTGGTACAAATATTTTTAAGGCATAAAAACCAATTACGCCCCCACCGAAATTTGGAAAGTGAGTACGGTCATATGATTTATACACATAGGATAAAACAGGTACTCTTTCTGCTATTACCCCTTTATTTAAATGATAAATAATTTGAGTGGCAATTAATAAAACTACCTGTAATAAGATTAAACCAATAGTACGTCTTGATTTAGGGAATTTACGTTGCATTGCTATATAAATAGTTATTAAGCTAACTAAAATATATGTTAGGTACCGGCTATTACCAAATAAATAATTGAAAAAGCTATCAATCATGCGACCAACAATACCTAATTGAAACATACCTAATATAGATATCACTACAACTACAACGGCTATTATGTATCTTAGTGAACTATCATTTTTTTGTGTTCTTTTCTTTTTAGAATTTCTAGCGGTCGTCCCTTTTTTTCTAGTAGTTGCTTTTTTCTTAGTTTGTGGCAAAATTGTACACCTTCTTTTATTTCTTACGTTATGTATGACATGCTTTAACTTATTTTATAATACATTAGATCTCTTTTTTTAAATAATTTAAAAAGTATGAAAGAGGTTGAGACAATACCATACACATTCAGACTACATAGTCTTTAATAAAGTGAAATATTCCATTTCACAATTGTGATGTTGTCTCGACCTCTTTTTATTGTTTATATCTTATATCTCAGAAATGACTGGTATAATCATTGGACGACGCTTAGTGCTTTCAAATAAAAGTTTACTAATTTGGTCACGCATATTTTGCTTGATTTCTGACCACTCAATACGCTTTTCTTGAAGACCCGCTTCAACGATTTCACGTACTTTTTCTTCAGCTTCGTTCATTAACTCTTCACTTTCACGAACGTATACAAAGCCTCGTGATTGAATTTCTGGCCCAGCAGCAATACGTCTATTTTTAGGATCTAACGTAACTACAGCGATAAAGATGCCGTCTTCTGCTAATAAATGACGATCTCTTAATACAATGTTACCTACATCTCCAACACCAATACCATCAATTAATATATTACCTGAATGTACCTTTTCATTTAATACCATATCTTTACCGTCATAGTGAATTACATCACCTTTTTCAACAAGGAAGATTTTTTCAGGAGCTACTCCAGCTTCATTTGCCAATTTAGCATGGGCAATTTGCATTTTAAATTCACCTTGTACAGGGATAAAGTATTCAGGTTTCATAATATTTATCATCATTTTTAATTCTTCCATGCAACCGTGACTTGATGCGTGAATTTTTTTATTATTAGGAATGACATAGGCGCCGGCACGTACTAACTCATTTAACGTATTAGCAATGATAACTTCCATATTTGCTGAAGCAGTGATGGCTAGATATACAGAATCGCCTTCTTCAATGTTCATAATTTTATGTTTGTTTTGTGCCATTTGCCCCAATGCTTCAATAGGCTCGCCTTCCATACCTGTAGCAATAATGACAACTTCATTTTTAGGATAATTTTCAACTTCATTAATTGGAATTAATAAGTCTTTAGGAATATCAAAATATCCCATCTTACGTGCGATATTAAATGAACTTTCTAGTGAACGTCCTAAGAATGAAACTTTACGATTTAATTTGCTCGCCGTATTTAAAACTTGTTGAATTCTAATAAAGTTTGAGGCGTAGCAAGATACAATTAAGCGTCCTTTAACTTTTGCAAATGCATCATAAATATGAGATTCGATGACGTTTTCTGGTGTATTGTATCCAGGTTTCTCAGCTTCAGTAGAATCACTAATTAAAGCAAATACGCCTTCTTCTCCAATTTCAGCCATGCGTTTCATATCTGGTGCATAATGACCTTGTAAACTTTGATCAAATTTAAATTCTCCAGTATACACAATTGCACCATAAGATGTATGAATGCAAATTCCTAAACTACCTGGAATACTATGTGTAGTACTGAAAAATGTAATATTTACATTTTTAAATCTCATAACTGATTCATTATTCACAGTGTAATAACGGACTTTTTTCTTCACATTACGTGCTTTCATATTTTCTTTAACAAGCGCTAATGTCAATTTTGAACCGTAAACAGGTGCGTCAATTTGTTCTAGAATATAGCTTACTGCACCAATAGCATGTTCGTGGCCATGGCTTAAAAAGATACCTTTTAATTTTTCTTTATTCTCGATTACATATTGGATATCAGGTATAACGATATCTACACCTAACATTTCATCTTCTGGAAACATTAATCCTGCATCCAACATAAACATTTCATCGTCTACTTCAACGATATACATATTTTTAGCGATTTCGCCCACGCCACCTAGTGGGATGATGCGAATATCGTCATTTTTTTTCTTTACTAAACTCAAAATGTTACCTCCTATATAAAAATCCCCGTCCATATAAACTCATAATTTATTATAGTTTAATTTATGTTGGATGTACACTATTAAAGTATTTCCTCTACCCCTTAAATAATATTACTAATATTGGTTTACTAGAGTGTAAACTATTAACACTTTGGCCTCATTTCAGATAGCTATTGTTAATAAAAATAGCGAGACTGAGTCATTTCTACATTAATGACTTAGTCTCGCTTTATTGTACTATTATAGGCAAGCAATATATTTGTGTTCAACCATCTCTAGTCAACTCTCCAAAAAGAACCTTCGGAAAATTTCACATCATATTAGATGTTCTGTCATTGCAAAAAATCAATTATTCATCCAATGCTTTATGAGAGGCATTCACGCGACCTTGTTTATCTATTTCAGTAATTTTAACTTCAATAGTATCTCCAATATTCAATACATCTTCTACTTTATTGATTCGTTCTTTTGAAATTTGAGAAATGTGTAATAAAGCATCTTTGCCTGCAAATAATTCTACGAAAGCACCGTATTTTTCGATACGTTTTACTTTTGCATTATAAACTTGGCCAACTTCTGCTTCACGAGTAATATCTTCAATAATTTCACGTGCACGGTTAATCATTTCTTGATCCACAGCACCGATAAAGATAGTACCATCTTGTTCTATGTCTAATTTCACGCCTGTTTCATCAATAATTTCATTGATTTTCTTACCACCAGGTCCAATAACATCTCTTATTTTTTCAGGTTTAATAGTCATAATCTCTACTTTAGGTGCATAGGCGCTTAATTCTTTACGTGGTCGATCAATTGTTTGTAACATATGATCCATAATTGCTAAACGACCTTGTCGAGCTTGTTCAAGTGCTTCTTCAATTACTTCACGAGTTAAGCCATCTATTTTGATATCCATTTGAATGGCTGTAATACCCTCTTTAGTACCAGCAACTTTAAAGTCCATATCTCCTAGCGCATCTTCCATACCTTGAATATCCGTTAAAATTGTATAACTATCTTCACGTGTAACAAGACCCATTGCGATACCAGCAACTGGCGCTTTAATTGGAACACCTGCATCCATAAGCGCTAAAGTTGACCCACAAATTGAAGCTTGAGATGATGAACCATTAGATTCTAATACTTCACTTACAATTCGTATAGTATAAGGAAATTCTGTTGTATCTGGAATAATATATCTTAACGCTCTTTCGCCTAAGGCACCGTGTCCGATTTCACGGCGTCCTGGCGCTCTTACTGGTCCAGTCTCACCAACTGAGAAATTCGGGAAATTATAATGATGCATAAAACGTTTTTCAACTTCAGGCCCTAAACCATCAATTAATTGATAGTCACCTAATGCACCTAATGTTAATACTGATAACGCTTGTGTTTGACCACGCGTAAATAAACCTGAACCATGAGCACGAGGTAATAATCCAACCTCTGAATCAAGCGGACGAATTTCATCTGGTTTACGTCCATCTGGTCTGATTTTTTCATCAGCAATTAATCGACGTACTTCTTCTTTAACTAAATCATTTAAAATTGCATAGACTTCATCGATTAATATGTCATTTTCAGGGTCTGCTTCATCTACAAACTCTGTTGCAATTTCTGCTTTTAAGGCATCTAAGTTTTCATCACGCTTTTGTTTATCAAAAGTAAGTACTGTTTCTTTTAGCCCTTTTTCTTCAGTAAGTGCTTTAACTCTATTTACTAGTTCTTCATCACGTTCAACTGGTACGAATTCTTTTTTCGTTGGTTGAATGTGTTCTACAACTTCTTCTTGAAAAGCTACTAAGCGTTTGATTTCTTCATGACCAAAGAAAATAGCTTCTAACATTTCTTGTTCTGTAATTTCGCTAGCTCCCGCTTCTACCATGTTTACTGCGTCTTTATGACCAGCTACTTCTAAATCTAAACGAGAAACTTCTTTCTCTTCAACTGTTGGGTTGATAACATATTTACCATCAATAAAGCCAACATTCACGCCAGCAATTGGGCCTTGGAATGGGATATCTGAAACGCTTAATGCCATTGAAGAACCAATCATTGCCGCCATTTCTGGTGAACAATCAGGATCAGCGCTTAATACGGTATTCATGATTTGTACATCATGACGGTAGCCTTTAGGGAATAAAGGTCTAATAGGTCTATCAATTAAACGAGCTGTTAATGTAGCTTCATCTGCCGGACGACCTTCTCTTTTTTTGAAACCGCCTGGAATTTTACCAGCCGCATACATTTTTTCTTCATAATTTACTGTTAATGGGAAAAAGTCGCCATCTCGTGGTTCTTTTGAAGCTACAGCAGTTGATAAAACTACCGTATCTCCATAACGTACTAAAACTGCACCATTAGCTTGTTTCGCTAATTGACCTGTCTCAATCGTTAACGATCTTCCAGCCCATTCAGTTTTAAAAACTTTCTTTTCTTGAGACATTATGAATCTCCTCTCTGAATTCTAATAACTACATCATATCATTTATTTTTAAAATTTTATATTAGTGAATTATCTAAAACTATAAAAAAAGGAAAGTACCAAACCAACTGGTGCTTTCCTTTAATATATTAATATTAACGACGGATACCTAATGATTTAATTAATTCACGGTAACGTTGAATATCTTTACCACGTAAGTGGTTTAATAAGTGTCTACGACGACCAACCATTTTTAATAATCCACGACGAGAATGGTGGTCTTTTTTGTGTTCACGTAAGTGTTCGTTTAATGCAGCGATTTCTGCAGTTAAAACAGCGATTTGTACTTCTGGTGAACCAGTGTCAGTTTCGTGTACACGATATTCTTTAATAATTTCATTTTTATGTTCTTGAGTAATTGCCATAATTAATTTCCTCCTAAATTTTATATACACCTAAATCTGAGCAAAGCGTCGGAGTCTCAACCCGCCAAGATAAAGGATTAATATTATGAATTCTATATTTTTAGAACTCAACTTTAAATATTATACGATACATCATCTCCAAAATCAACAGATAGTAAATACTTTGCCTTTTCTTTATCCTCATTCATCTGTTCAACTAATGGATCAATTCCATCAAATTTAACTTCTGGTCTTAAATAATGATGCCAATAAACGTTAACACGTTCACCATATATGTTATCTTCGAAATCAAAAATATTAACTTCTATAACAACTTCAGCTTTTGAGGGATCATGAAATGTAGGTTTAACCCCTACATTAGCTACGCCACGATAAATTTTATTTTCAGCGCCGATAGCAATACTCACGGCATATACACCTTTCTTAGGTAGTACATAGTCGTCACTAGGTTGTACATTGGCTGTTGGGAAACCAATTGTACGACCACGTTTTTCCCCTTGTACTACGGTGCCTTTAATGCGATATAAGTAACCTAATTGGTCGTTCGCCTTTTTTAAATTCCCTTCTTGTAGAGCATCTCTAATAGCAGTAGTTGAGATTTTTTCTGACTCCATCTCTTGTCTACCAACAATTGTCGTGTTGAATTCATCTATTTCATTTAACACTGACATATTACCTTTTCCGAATTTACCAAAAGTAAAATCAAATCCAGCAATGACTTCTTTAATATGGTTCTTAATAATATAATCTTGGATAAATTCTTCAGCAGTTACACTCGCAAAACGAGATGAAAAATTAATAACTATACAATAATCAATATTATGTTGTTCAATCATTTCAAGTTTATCAGAAAGTGGTGTCAAATAATCAGTACGCTTACGCTCTGGATTCAACACAACAGAAGGGTGAGGGTCAAAAGTTGTAACTGCTTTTTTTAAATTCTTTTCTTTAGCACGCTCATCCAATGCTTCAAATACTTTTTTATGACCACGATGCATACCATCAAAAAAACCAAATGCCATAGCAACATCTTCTTGGATTAATTGGTCTTGTTGAATGGGATGGGTTACTTCTATCACTTTCATAACTCTAAGCTCCTTTAATTAAATACTTTTTTAGGTTTAATTTCATATGCTTTTTCAGGATGTTGAACATAGATTGCCATTGCTTTATCAGTTGCAGAATCTATAAAGACTAATTGCTCTTCAATAGTATGGCCAAAAAGATTTTTATTAAATTTTTGACCATTTAGAATTTGTTGTTTTGTAGTTTCATCTGAAATGTAGACTTTTGGCAAACTTTTCAATACATATTCTATAGGAAATAAAAGTGATTGTAATGTGGCTTGCTCATGTAAGTCTGAAATTTGTTTTAACGATAAGCTATCACCAATGTCAAAACCACCTGATTGAGTACGAGTAAGTAATGACATATGTGCTGGATAGCCAAGACTTTTACCAATATCTGTAGCTAATGTTCTAATGTATGTTCCTTTTCCACATGTAACTTGAATATCAAATGTACATGAACCATTGTCGAAAGATAACTCGGACGTACGTTGAATGTGATTAATTTTAACTTTACGTGTTGGTCTTTCAACAGTTTCGCCTTTTCGAGCATATTCATATAATTTCTTACCATTTACTTTAACAGATGAATACATAGGTGGCGTCTGATCTATCACGCCATGGAATGTTTTCAATGTCTCATCTATAGCGTCTACAGTAACTTCTTTATTCGAAATATCCACTTTATCAATGACTTCTCCAGTTTGATCTTCAGTAGTTGTACTTTCTCCAAGGCTAACTGTAGCGCGATATGTTTTACCCATATCCATCACATAGTCGCTTACTCTAGTAGCAGACCCTAGGCATATTGGTAATACACCTGCAACTTCCGGATCTAAAGTGCCGGTGTGTCCAATTTTTTTCATTTTTAAAATTTTTCTTAATTTAAATACCACGTCATGACTTGTTAATCCTCGTTCTTTATATACGGGTAAGATGCCGTTATACATTAATTCACACCCTTGTATTGCAATATTTATGTATTAATTCAAGGACACATATATAGCCCTTGAATTTGAACTATTAAAAGGTCAAGATAATAAACGCTTGTATTATTCAATGCAATAGAATTTGTTAAAAGATAAACATTCAACGTTACTGTTTTAAAACATGAACCATCATTCCAACAATATCATCAATTTATTCTTTTATTTCATCCTACTTGAATGATAGGCGTGTTATCTTGACCTCATTAGTTTACTATTTATCTTGTTTGTGTAAGTCTTGAATCATTCTTTCGATTTTATTACCGTACTCAATTGATTCATCGTATTCAAAGAACAATTCTGGTACAATACGCAATCTCATTCTTGAACCTAATTCAGATTTAATAAATCCTTTAGCTTTATCTAATGCTTTAAACGTATCATTAACTTCTTTCTCGCTACCAAGTACTGTTAAAAATACTTTGGCTTGCGATAAGTCATTAGTAAGCTCCACATCCGTAATGGTAATAAAACCAATTCTTGGATCTTTCACTTTATTATTAACGATATCCATAATTTCTTTCTTCATTTGTTCTCCAACACGTTCTGCTCTCATGTTACTCATGGATATTTCACCTCTTAAAAATTTTTGCTTTATTATTTTACCCTAAAATACAGATTGATAAATATATCTATATCATGATAATTATCAATGATTTGGATATTAATTTTCATAATTTAAATATTAGTTACGATTATGAAATAGAAACTATCTATAAATTTAGACAAGAGTGCTGAAAAAAGTAAGTGCTATTTTAACATGTACAACATTTCACTTTAACCATGCCATATGAGAGGCTGGGACATTTTATATAAACATCCCAGCCTCTTATCTTTCATTCGTGTCTATGACTATCTTGCAACTTCTACCATTTCGAATGCTTCAATGATGTCGCCTTCTTTAATATCATTGAATTTTTCGATAGTGATACCACATTCGTAACCTTGTGCTACTTCTTTAGCATCATCTTTGAAACGTTTTAATGTGTCTAATTCACCTTCAAATAATACAATTCCGTCTCTAATAATACGTACGCCAGCGTTACGAGTGATTTTACCTTCAGTTACATAACTACCTGCGATTGTACCTACTTTAGAAACTTTAAATGTTTGACGAACTTCAGCTTGACCAATAACTTGTTCCTCAAATTCAGGGTCTAATAAGCCTTTCATTGCTGATTCGATTTCTTCGATAACATTGTAAATAACACGGTGAAGACGCATGTCTACATTTTCAGCTTCAGCAGCACGTTTAGCGCCAGCATCTGGGCGAACATTAAATCCGATAATAATACCGTTAGAAGCGTTAGCTAATGTTACGTCTGATTCATTAATTGCACCTACTGCAGTATGAATAATACGTACATTTACGCCTTCAACATCAATCTTCATTAATGATGCAGCTAATGCTTCAACTGAACCTTGAACATCACCTTTGATAATGACGTTAAGATCTTTCATTTCACCTTGTTTCATTTGTTCAAACAAGTTATCTAAAGTAACATTTTTGCTTTCTTGACGTTGTTGAATAACGCTAGCTTCATGACGTGCTTCACCTACACGACGTGCTTGTTTTTCATCTTTAAAGATGACGAAGCGATCACCTGCTAAAGGCACATCGTTAATACCTGTAATTTCTACTGGAGTAGAAGGGCCGGCTGATTTAATTCTTTGACCAAGGTCATTGACCATGGCACGAACACGACCATACGTGTTACCTACTACAATTGAATCTCCAACGTGTAGTGTACCATTTTGAACTAATAATGAAGCTGCTGGACCACGTGATTTATCTAATTCTGCTTCAATTACAGTACCTACAGCTTGTTTATCTGGATTTGCTTTTAATTCTTGAACTTCTGCTACCAATCCAATCATTTCAAGTAAATCATCAATACCGTCACCACTTAATGCTGAAAGTGGGACAAAGATAGTTTCGCCACCCCAGTCCTCTGGGATTAATCCATATTCTGTTAATTCTTGCATTACACGATCAGGATTAGCTGTCGGTTTATCGATTTTATTAACTGCTACTATTGTAGGAACGTTAGCTTCTTTAGCATGGTTAATAGCTTCAATTGTTTGTGGCATAACACCATCATCTGCAGCAACAACTAAAATAGTAATGTCAGTGACTTGTGCTCCACGTGCACGCATTGTTGTAAAGGCTGCGTGTCCTGGTGTATCTAAGAATGTAATTTTTTTACCGGCATTTTCAATTTGGTAAGCACCGATATGTTGTGTGATACCGCCAGCTTCTCCAGCCGTAACTTTAGTATGACGAATTGAATCAAGCAATGTTGTTTTACCATGGTCTACGTGTCCCATGATTGTTACAACTGCTGGTCTTTCAATTGCATCTGGATCATTCTCTTCATCGTCGAAGTAAATTGATAAGTCTTCTTCGTTAACCACAACTTCTTTTTCGATTTCTACACCGTAATCGTCTGCTATTAATTCTAACGTTTCTTCATCTAACGCTTGGTTAATATTAGCGACAATACCTAGTAGGAATAATTTTTTAATAACGCCTGAAGATTCAATGTTTAATTTATCAGCTAATTCGCCAACTGTGATGCCTTCTTCATAAGTAATTTTAGCTGGCATTTCTTTTGGTTCTGTAGCTTGTTTATTATTGTTCTTACCTTTTTTGTTATTTTTATTGTTTTTATTATTGCTATTGTTCTTATTGTTTTTATTGTTTTTATTACCGTTATTATTTTTAATATTAGGATTTCCTTTATTGTTTTGTTTATTGTTATTTTTATTATTGTTGTTATTACTTTGTTGTTTTTGGTGATTATTTTGAGTATTTTGCTTAGCGTTATTGTTACCACTTTGTTGTGGTTTGAATTTCTTATCAAGCACCTTTATTTGGTCGTCCTCTAGTGCTTGCATGTGATTGGAAACTTCTACGTCCATTTTCTTCAACTCATCGATAATCTCTTTACTTTTAACATTTAATTCTTTCGCATATTCGTAAATTCTTTTTTTACTCATATAATCACTCCTTACTATATTCATCAATCATAGACACAAGCTTGGACGCAAACCCAATATCTGTTACGCCAACATTTACACGCTCTGCCTTGCCTAAAGATTGTCCTAATTCTGCTCTCGTACCAAAAATTCTAAATGGGACGTTGTATGTTTCACATTTATTTTTTATATTTTTTAAAGAGTTCTCAGAAGCATCAGACGCTAAGATTACAAGTTTAGCTTGTTGTTTTTTTATTTCAGTTAATAACACTGCTTCTCCTGATTTTACTTTTCTAGCTCTCATTGCTAATCCTAAAAAATTAAATATTTGTTGCTTGGTCATTTTGGAATCTCTTCTCTGTAGATTAGTCTTATAACCTCTTTATATACAGGATCTAATTTTTCAGGACTTTCATTAAAGTATCTTTCAAGTACGCCTTTTTGTTGTGCTTCTTCCACGCTTTTTACATCTTTAGAAACATAAGCGCCTCTTCCTTGTTGTTTACCCGTTCCATCAGCAAATATTTCGCCTTCTTTATTGATAACAACGCGAATCATTTCCTTTTTTGGACGCATTTCATTGGTAATAATACATTTACGCATTGGAATTTTTTTCTTCTTCATTCATCACTCACCCCAATTTCTGCTTAAATGTCTTTATTTTGTTCATCATTTTCAGAAGTAGTTTCTTCACTGTCCTCAGATGGAGTGTCGATATCAGCTGCTAGTTCTGCAGTAGTTAAGTTTGATTCTTCTAAATTAACATCATCAAATTCAACATCTTCATCACCAGACATTACAATTTCATCAGCTTGTTCTTCTGATTCAATCACTGGGTAAATGCCAGCTTCGCGTGCATCCGTTTCTGATTTAATATCAATCTTCCAACCAGTAAGTTTAGCAGCTAAGCGTGCATTTTGTCCTCTTTTACCGATAGCAAGTGATAATTGATAGTCAGGTACTACAACAATAGTTGATTGATTTTCTTCGTCAACGATAACTTCAAGTACTTGTGATGGACTTAAAGCATTACGTACAAATACTTTTGGATCTTCATTCCATTGAACGATATCAATTTTTTCTCCACCTAGTTCTTCTACTACCGCTTCTACACGTGCGCCTTTAGCACCTACACAAGCGCCGACTGCATCTATATCTGGATTGTCAGAGTATACGCTAATTTTTGAACGATCACCAGCTTCGCGGGCTACTGATTTAACAATAACGGTACCATCATAAATTTCTGGAACTTCTTGTTCAAATAAACGTTTAAGTAAACCAGGATGGCTTCTTGAAACATAAATTTGAGGACCTTTAGTTGTTTGTTCAACTTTATTAACATAAACTCTGATTCGTTCATTCGGAATATAACTTTCATTAGGACTTCTTTCGGCTTCAGAAAGCACCGCTTCAATACGATCTAAGTTTACATATACATAGCGATGATCAACACGATCAATAACACCAGTTAGAATATCATCTTCTTTATCGATAAATTCAGTGTATAAAATTTCTCTTTCAGCATCTCTTAAACGTTGCATTACAGCTTGTTTAGCTGCTTGAGCGCCTACACGACCGAAGTCTTTAGGAGTAACATCTTCTTCATAAATGTCGCCTACTTCATAAGCTGGGTTTTTAACAAGTGCTGTACTTAAATCTACTTCATCACGGTCGTCAAATACTTCTTCCACAACCTCCTTACGTGCAATAACTTTAAACGTACCTTCATCCATATTTAATTCAACGCGTACATTTCTTGCGCTATCATAGTTCTTTTTATAAGCAGTGATTAATGCTGCTTCAATCGCATCAATTAATACTTCTCTTGGAATTTTCTTTTCTTTCTCTAAATATTCAGTTGCTAATAATAATTCATTACTTGCCACAATTATTCCTCCTCACACGTTAAATCATTACAGCGTGACGTGCTTTTGCTATTTTATTTCTTGGTATTTCAATTTGTTTAGTTTTAGCTTTTTCTTTAACTTCCATAGTTATTGTTTCATCATCAACAGCTTTTAAAATACCTAACCATTCTTTGTCACCTTCAATTGGCGCATACAATGATATAAACACTGGTTTCTCAATCGCATTTTGATAATCTTTTTCTTTTTTTATCGGACGTTCTGCGCCCGGTGATGCTACATCTAAGTAATACATTTCTGGGATTGGATCATTTTCATCCATTGCTTCGCTAATCTTTTCAGAAGCAAGCGTGCAATCATTTAAATCAATGCCGCCTTCTTTATCAATAGAAATTCTCAAAAAATGGTCTTTACCTTCTTTAGTATATTCAACGTCAACTAATTCGAAATGTAAGTCATCTAAAATAGGAGTAATGATAGTTTCTACTTCTTCAGTTATCTTACTCATACAGGCCTCCTTTTTTGGCAAATAGAAAAGAGCGGGTATATGCCCACTCTTTCTGCCTGAGTCTAATTTTTTACGCATCATAAGTATATCACACTTTAATTTGTTAAACAAATTAAGCCTTTTCACTTACATAAACTGATGCGCTAAATACAATAATGTTTTATTACATATCAAAAATTGAAAGTTGAGCTTTATCTGGTAAATCGGGTAAAGAACCTAAATCATCTAAATAGTCGATGATTTTCTGTGATAAGCCCGCTTTTTTATTTAAGTCTTCTTTAGATAAGAATGGACCATCTTCACGTGCTTCAACGATACGTTTTGCTACGTTTTCACCAAGGCCTGGCACTGCAATAAATGGTGGAATAAGCGTGTCGTCTTCAATAATGAAGTCGAAAGCTTGACTCTTCTCAAGGCTAATGGGTTGCATGCGATAACCCCTATGAGCCATTTCATTCATAATTTCTAATACAGTTAAGACATCTTTTTCCTTTTTACCCAATTCCATATAATGAGAATACATATCTTTAATTGTATTTTTAATACTTTCCTTATCTTTAATCATAGTTATCAAATCGAAATCTGATGCACGAACTGTGAAATAAGACGCATAATAATATAAAGGATAATGCACTTTAAAGTAAGCTATACGAACTGCCATTAAGACATATGCAGCCGCATGGGCTTTAGGGAACATGTATTTTATTTTAAGACATGAATCTAAATACCAATCAGGTACATTATTTTCCTTCATTGTTTCAATCATTTCGTCTGTTAAGCCTTTACCTTTACGTACTGATTCCATTATTTTGAAAGCCATTGAAGGTTCTAATCCAGCATACATTAGGTAAACCATAATATCATCACGACATCCGATTACTCCTGAGAGGTCACATATTCCAGAACGAACTAGTTCTTGAGCGTTACCTAACCATACATCTGTCCCGTGAGATAAACCTGAGATTTGAACAAGTTCAGAGAACGTAGTAGGTTTCGTATCTTCTAACATTTGGCGAACAAATCCTGTACCAAATTCAGGTACACCGAACGTTCCTGTTTTACATAGTATATCTTCTTCTGTTACACCTAGCGTTTCAGGACTACTAAAGATCTGCATTGTTTCTTTATCATCAACAGGTATCGTCTTCGGATCGATGCCAGATAAATCTTGCAACATACGTATCATCGTAGGGTCATCGTGCCCTAGTATATCAAGTTTTAATACATTATCATGAATAGAATGGAAATCAAAGTGTGTAGTCATCCATGAAGCACTTTGATCGTCCGCCGGGTATTGTATTGGTGTGAAATCATAAATATCCATATAATCCGGAACAACAATGATACCACCAGGGTGCTGACCTGTTGTACGTTTGACACCAGTACATCCTTTAACTAAACGATCAATTTCGGCACCACGTTTATGAATACCTTGATCATTTAGATAGCCTTTTACGTAACCAAATGCAGTCTTTTCAGCCACGGTGCCAATTGTACCAGCACGAAAGACTTTATCTTCCCCGAATAGTACTTTTGTATAGTTATGAGCATTAGGTTGATATTCCCCACTAAAGTTTAAATCAATATCGGGAACTTTATCCCCCTTAAATCCTAAGAATGTTTCGAATGGGATATCTTGCCCCTCTTTAATTAAATCAGCGCCACATGAACTACATTGTTTATCCGGTAAATCAAATCCTGAACCTACAGAACCATCATCAAAGAACTCACTCGTTTTACAATGAGGACAAATATAATGTGGCGGAAGCGGATTAACTTCGGTAATTTCTGTCATGGTCGCTACAAAACTTGAACCTACAGAACCACGTGAACCTACAAGGTATCCATCGTCTAATGATTTTTTAACAAGCCGTTGCGAAATTAAATAAATAACAGAAAATCCATTTCCAATAATACTTGCTAATTCTTTTTCTAAACGATCAATAACAATTTGTGGTAAATCTTCGCCATATAATTTCTTCGCATTAGAATAGCTTAATTCACGTATTTCTTCGTTTGCTCCATCCATACGTGGTGTATAGAGCCGATCTTTAATCGGTATCACTTTATCAATACGATCAGCTAACTCATTCGTATTTTTCACTACGATTTCATACGCCTTCTCTTCCCCAAGAAAATGGAATTCATCCAACATTTCATCAGTCGTTCTAAAATGTGCCTCTGGTAAAGTTGAACGGTTAAGTGGATTACCAGGTTGAGAGGCAATTAAGATTTTACGAGCTATTGCATCGTGTTCATATAAATAGTGCGCGTTTCCTGTAGCTAATACTGGAATACCCGTGCTCTCTCCAGCTTTTAAAATACGGTCATATATTTCATATAACGTTTGGGTATCGCGAATTAACTCACGGTCGATTAAATCTTGATAAAGTTTAGGCGGTTGAACTTCAATAAAATCATAGTATTGAGCAATTTTTTCAACTTCTGATTGGTCACGTTGCATAACCGCTGTAAAGAGCTCACCTTCATCACATGCTGTACCGACTAAAATCCCTTCACGATATTCATTTAATAATGAACGTGGAATTCTAGGTGTTCGATAATAATATTTGACTAATGATGCACTAACAATTTTAAATAGGTTTTTTAACCCTTCTTGTGTTTGTACAATCAAAGTTACGTGTGTAGGACGCGCACGTTTATACGCATCTTCATTAGTTAATTTTTGATTAATATCTTTATGGTTCGTTACACCAAGTTCTTTCATTTGTTGAACCATTTTGATGAATATATAAGCAGTAGCTTCAGTATCGTATATCGCTCTGTGGTGTTGAGTAAGTTCAACACCATACTTTTTAGCTAAGAAATTTAAACCGTGCTTACCATATTCAGTATTAATCGTACGTGATAGTTCAAGTGTATCAATAACCCCGTTAGTAGAAGGACCGAAGCCAAGGCGTTCATATCCTGTGTCGATGAAGCCCATATCGAATGAAGCGTTATGCGCTACGAATATAGCATCTCCTACCCATTCTTTAAATTCAGTAAGTACTTCATCAATTTCTGGAGCATCGGTTAACATGTCATCAGTGATGTGCGTTAGGTTAATAATTGTTTCTGATAACTTTTCGTGTGGATTACTAAAACGTTCGAATTTATCAATAATCTCACCATCGTGTACCTTAACTGCTGCTAATTCAATAATTTGGTCGTATTGATTTGATAAACCAGTAGTTTCGACGTCAAATACGACATAAGTAGCTTCTTTTAAATTACGGTCTGTAGGTTTGTAAGCGATTGGCACACCATCGTCTACTAACATACCTTCCATACCGTAAATCATTTTAATGCCATTCTTTTCAGCCGCACTATGAGCGTCAGGAAAGGCTTGAACCACGTTATGATCAGTTACAGCAATTGCTTTGTGCCCCCAATTAGCTGCTTGAGTAACATACGCTCCAATATTTGGAATACCGTCCATTTGGCTCATAGCAGTGTGCAAGTGAAATTCTACGCGCTTGTCTTTCGCTTTATCTTGTTTTGGACTTTTTTTAATTTCTTCAATATCAGACATCATCATTACTAAATCATGTACAAAGGTATCTTCTTCGATACGACCTTGCGCACGCACCCATTTACCTACACTTAAAGCTTTGAAGTGATCTAAATCGTCTTTATTTTTACGGGTAAACATTTTTAAAACTAGTGAATCTGTGTAGTCAGTAACTTTTAACTCTACTATATGACGACCACTTTTTAATTCTTTCAGGTTAATATCAAAGATAACCCCTTCAATAGCTACTTTAAATTCTTCTTCAATAATTGACTCAATTGGTTTAATATTTTCAACCTGAATTGGTTTACCGATTTGACATTTATCTACATTGCTTTCGTTATTATCTTGTTGTTTAGCTTTTTCAGCTTTCATTTTTTCTAATTTTTCAGTAGCTTCTCTCGCACTTTTCTCATCTTCTTCTTGAATATGTGCTTCTAGTGAGGCTAAGTCATCATCTGAACTTGAATCATCCGTTTCAAATACTACTTTATCTATATTAAAACCACATTTTTGAAAAGCTTTAACTAAACTACCGTTACATACTTTGTCAAAATGATTTCTTTCAATATCATTAGAGGTCATAATTTTTAATACATTACCTGACATAATTAAACGTTTTTGTTTAAGCTGGCCTTTGACTTTAGGAGATAATGCCGTATGTTCAATACAATGTCCAAAATATTTTAATGCATGCTCATCTTGGTTACTTGTATTTTGAATTGTAAAATGCCAGTCTACTTTTGCAATTTCTTTAAATTCTTCAGTAATTGCATTTGTGAAGATTAAATAATCTTCATTTGAAAGAAAGTGAGGCAATGTAAATTGAAATTCCCATGTTCTATTTTTATTTGATACATTTACTCGAGTTAACTCGCCTTGTTCAATTATCTCTTTATCTAATTGCTCAGACATTTTAATTTGTTCTGCGAGAACTCTAAATTTTTCCTGACTTGTCATTGCCACAATGGATAACCACCTTATTTCTTACTAATTACTTTGCTTGTTTCTTTCTTTTTGTGAGCTGCTGTTTGCAAACTTGCTTTATATTATACTACTGTAATCTAACTTTTTCATAGATGACGTTTAATCTTTTTATTTTTAAATAGAAAAGAGAGCGACAAAGAAATCTAACTTGATACTTAAGATTTCACGCTCTCTTATTATAATCATAACGAAATAAATTCATTTCGATTATACTTGCCTACTGCTAAAATTAAGCAGTCTAGAACATCTTACAATGAAATATTCCAGACTGCTCTTATTTATATATTTATAAGTTCTCATATAAAGAAGTTACATGTTTAGCAAGGTCATCAATATGCACTTCTTCACTTTCGCCAGTTTGACGTACTTTTACTTCGACGATACCTTCAGCAGCTCGTTTGCCTACGACAATACGAATTGGTAAACCAATTAAATCTGCATCGTTGAATTTAACGCCTGCTCGTTCTTGACGGTCATCATAAAGCACATCATATTGTTGTTGTAATTGTGAATATAATTGATTACTTAATTCTAATTGTTCTTCTTTTTTAGGGTTAATCGTAATTAAATGTAAGTCAAATGGCGTAACTGATTTAGGCCATATAATCCCATTTTCATCGTTGTTTTGTTCAACAATGGCACTTAATGTTCTAGATACACCTATACCATAGCAACCCATGATTAATGGTTGTGCTTTACCTTGATTATCTAAGAATGTTGCATTCATAGATTCTGAATACTTAGTACCTAATTTAAAGACTTGTCCGACTTCAATACCTTCAGCAAATTTAGCTTCGCCTGAACCGTCACTTAATTGTTCACCTTCAAGAATGAAGCGGAAGTCGCCGTATTCATCAACATTGAAATCGCGCTCTATATTAGCATTAACATAATGATAACCATCTTCATTTGCGCCTACGACTAAATTATTTAAATCTTTAACGTAGTTATCAGCATAGATTTTAATTTCATTATCATGAATTGGTCCAAGTGAACCTGGATGCGCACCTAATAAGTTCACGATTTCATCTTGAGTTGCCATGTCAATATTATCAGTACCAAAATGTGCTTTTACTTTCACTTCGTTTAATTCATGATGTCCACGTACTAAGAACATAATAAACTCGCCGTCAATTTTAAAAATCATTGTTTTTACAATTTCATCAAGAGGACGATTTAAAAAATCAGCCAATTCTTGAGCCGTCTTCACATTAGGTGTAGCAATTTTTTCAAGTTCTGCTATTTCAGTATGTTTTTCATTAGGATGATAAACTACTTCTGCTTTTTCAATATTAGCTGCATAATCACTAGACTCACTAAACACTATCGTATCTTCACCGATTTGGCTTAAAGCCATAAATTCGTGTGTGTGGTTACCGCCAATTGCTCCGGAATCAGCTACAACCGGACGAGCATTAATACCTACACGTTTAAAGATAAGGCTATAAGCGTTATACATATCTTGATATGTTTGATCTAATGATGCTTCATCAGCATGGAATGAATACGCATCTTTCATAATGAATTCTCGGCCACGTAATAACCCAAAACGCGGACGTTGTTCATCGCGGAATTTAGATTGAATTTGAAATAAAGTAAGTGGTAATCGTTTATATGATTTCAACTCATCACGCACAATTGATGTCACTACTTCTTCATGTGTAGGTCCTAAAGCAAATTCTCGCCCATTACGGTCTTTTAAACGCATTAATTCTGGGCCATAAGCTCCCCAACGACCTGATTCTTCCCATAATTCTGCTTGTTGTAGCGCAGGCATTAAGATTTCAACCGCATCAACACGTTCCATTTCTTCACGAATAATTCTAGAAATATTATTTAATACGCGCGTTGCGAGTGGTAAATAACTATAAATCCCGCTTGTACTTTGCTTAATCAACCCTGCTTTTAATAATAATTGATGACTTAGTGCCTCTGCTTCAGCAGGCACTTCCCTCATCGTTGGTATAAATACTTTCGATTGTTTCATATCTTTATCCTCCTAAATCTATAAGAAATAGCGTTGAATGTCGTTCCAAGTTACTAATATCATAATAATAACTACAAATAATGCACCAACAGCAATGATTGCTGTTTCAGCCTTTTTATTAACTGGACGTCTGAAAATCGCTTCATAAATTACAAATAGAATTCTACCACCGTCTAGTGCCGGAATAGGTAATAAATTCATAATACCTAAGTTTACACTTAGCAATGCCGTATAATATGTCAACGCTATAATGCCTTGTTTCACTACTGAATCCACATTATGATAAATGCCAACCGGCCCATTTAACATATCGAATGAGAAATTACCTGTGAAAATACTCGCTATCATACCGCCTACAGCTGAGAATATTAACGTGCTTGCATCAATAAATTGACTAAAACCGAGAGCAAGTGGTTTAACTATAGTATGTTCTCTTTGAGGTTGAAAGCCTAAAACGTAATTCGTTTCAGAATTTAATTTTGTTTTTTTAATGACTTGCTTTTTAGGCGTAATATCAAAAGATTTAGTTTGGTTATCTCTTTCAACCTTAATAGTCGTTTTATTATCTTTAATGTCTTTCATTGCTGATTGGATTGCTTCAAAATCATTAACTTTATGATTACCTACCTGAACAATTTTATCGCCTGATTTTAGTCCTGCCTTTTGAGCAGGGAAATTATCTGCTATTTGTCCTACTGTTGAAGTTGGCGTCCCTTGGTAATAAGCTAACCCTATAAATAACACTAATGCTAGTAGGAAATTAAATAATGGCCCCGCAAATAATGTTAAAAATTTCGGCAACGGTTTTTTATGTGTAAACTGGCGATTTGTTGGTGCAATTTGAATCAAGCTACCATTTTCAACAAAATAAGCTTTTTTAGCGATTGGATAATGATGACGTTCATTATCATAAGAGGTAATACCTTCAATATATAATTCATCTTTAAAATCACATTTTTTCACTTCAATTGCTTCAATTTGTTGGAATTTATGTTGATCATCTAAAATGATATGTGTAATTTCATCGTGATCGTTTAATTTAATTTTAACGCTCATGCCGGGTTCGACTGGAGGCTCTTCTAATCCATCTCCGGCCATTCTTACATATCCGCCTACAGGCAACAAACGAATAGTGTATAACGTTTCGTCTTTACGAAAACTAAATATTTTGGGTCCCATACCAATCGCAAACTCTGGACACATAATTCCTGCACGCTTTGCAAAAAACATATGACCATATTCGTGTACTGTCACAAGCACACCAAATACGATAATAAATGAGACAATCGTGATTAAATAACTCACATGCCACACCTCATTTAACTTTATTTTTTCTACAACTATTCTTCTTTTAGAATGATGTAGATTATGTATTATTTAGTTGAATTATTCAAGAATTTTATTTTTAAGAAAAGGAGTTAAGAATTACATTATCTAGTAAATCTACTGAAATGTGAACTCAATAACTCCTCAATTATATCATTATACTTTTTTCATATATAAACAGAACGTTAAATTCTTGCTACATTTGTATTAATAAGATGTTGAGTAATGGCAAGACGAACATAAAGCTATCGAATCGGTCGAGTATTCCACCGTGACCAGGTAAAATACGACCAGAATCTTTCACACCAAAATGACGTTTGAAACCTGACTCAACTAAATCTCCTAATTGTCCGAACATACTTAGGATAATTGTTACAACCAATAATAACCAAATGTTTAGATGAAAGTCTACGAAGAATAACATAACTAATGGCACTATTAAACTACAAATCAGCCCGCCAATAAAACCTTCTATTGTTTTATTGGGACTAATCACTGGCCAGAGTTTGTGTTTTCCCATTAAACGGCCAAAGAGATACGCTCCAGTATCCGTGAGCCATACAACTAAAAATGCATAAAGGATATAGTGTAAGCCATCAGAGCGTGTAGCATAGAAATACATAAATCCTATGCCTACATAAGCTACTGACATTAAACAAAATGCTGCATCCATAAAACTAAATCTGTTTTTAGAAAGTACAGTATAACTAAGCAATATAAAGCTCATTGCTATTAAGCTTTTTAATTGAATATCATTTACCCAATCGCCGGCAGCTTGTGGCAACATAATAATGATTAATGCCACTGCACTAAATATACCGGGTACAGAAAGAAATTTAATCATATTCATATTTAAAAGTTCTTTTAAGGCAATTAATGCTAATAGGTAAGCAAATAACATTAAAATAGTTCCACCTTTTAATAAAATAGGCAGAAAAATTATTAACGCAATAAGCGCGGTTAAAGTTCTTACTTTCATACGCTACTCCTTACTTAATCCTCCAAAGCGTCTTTGGCGAGATTGATATATTTTTAAACATTTTCTGAATTCTTCACCATCAAAGTCTGGCCATAACTTCTCATTAAAGATAAATTCACTATAAGAAGTTTGCCAAATAAGGAAATTACTAATACGTTGTTCTCCAGAAGTACGAATTAATAATTCAGGATCTGGGTATGGATGCGTCATTAAATGTTTCGTTATCATTGATTCCTCGATGTCGTCACTAGTTTGACCATTATTTTGAAGCTCATCATAAATTGATTTCATACTTTGAACAAGTTCAGCTCGTCCACCATAATTAATGGCAAATATTAATTTCAACCCTGTGTTATCTTTAGTTTTCGCTTTGGCATGTTCTATAGCTTCAATCGTTGATTGAGGTACTGCATCTAAAAATCCAATGGTTTCTATTTGAACATTTTTTTCTATTAGTTCTGGTAGAAAAGTTTTTAAAAAATTAACAGGTAAATTCATGATATAATTAACTTCATTTTCAGGTCTAGACCAATTTTCAGTTGAAAAAGCGTATAAAGTTAAATATTTAATACCTAAATCGCTAGCCTCTCGAGTTACTTTCTTGATTGTTTGCATACCTTCATAGTGACCTTTGATTCTTGGCATTTTACGCTTTTTAGCCCAACGTCCATTTCCGTCCATGATAATCGCTACATGTTCAGGTAAATTATGTACATCTAAATCATCGTTCTGACTGATTTTAGTCTTATTTCTTTTTATTAGCTTTTTAAACATGGTCTTTCCTCCGAGCCTGATCATCTCTGTTATTATATTAATTATTAATAAATCATCTATCATTTTATCATACTCGATAATGGCATTGAATAAGCAAATTAAAAAACTGTACCAAAGTCTGAATTGGTACAGTTTAGACTAAAATAATTTATTGAGCCGTGAAACCAATAGTTTATACTTTGAAAAACCAATTTAAGGCTTCTCATAAGTAGAATTTAAGCCAAATCTCACTCTTTGTTTTGACAAAACTTTAAGGCTAATTTTGTACTTTAACAAAGCTTTGGTCTTTGCTAAATTCTAAACATATTTGTTCAAAACTCTTACCCATTATTAAAAATTAAATGTTACTGGCGGTTTCATTAGACAGACATAATATCTTTTTCTTTATCTTCAACTAGTTGATCAATTTCTTTAATTGAATTGTCTGTCGCTTTTTGAACATCTTCTGTTTGACTTCTTAAATCATCTTCAGTAATGTCGCCATTTTTTTCATCTTTTTTCAATTGGTCATTGATGTCACGACGGATATTACGAATAGAAACTTTAGCATCTTCACCAATTTTTTTAACGTTTTTCACTAATTCTTTACGACGTTCTTCTGTTAATGCAGGTACTGTTATGCGAATAACTTCACCATCACTAGTTGGATTAACGCCTAAGTTAGCAGCATTGATTGCTTTTTCAATATCTGAAACAGATGATTTATCATATGGAGAAATGACTAATAAACGTGCTTCGGGAACATTGATACTTGCTAATTGTTGAACAGGTGTTGGCGCACCATAGTAGTCAACTGTAACGCCGCTCAATAAATTTGAATTGGCTCTACCCGCGCTAATATTAGCTAATTCACGAGATAAGTTATCAATAGATTTACTCATTCTAGCCTTAGTATCTTGAATAATGTCACTCATAATTTTACACCTCTAGTTATTTAGTTATTAATGTACCTATTTTTTCGCCCATTACTGCACGCTTAATATTTCCTTCTTCCATAATTGAGAAGACATTTAAAGGAATATTATTATCCATGCAGAATGATGACGCAGTTGAATCCATAACTTGTAGACCTTCTTGTAACATTTGGATATGTGTTAAATGCTCATATTTAACTGCGTTACTATCTACTTTAGGGTCTGCTGAATAAACGCCATCAACATTATTTTTACCCATCAATATAACATCAGCTTCTACTTCTGCTGCACGTAAAGCTGCAGTTGTGTCTGTAGAGAAATATGGATTACCGATACCTGCTGCAAAAATAACTACACGTTTCTTTTCTAAGTGTCGGATAGCACGACGACGAATATATGGTTCAGCAACTTGTTTCATTTCAATTGAAGTTAATACGCGTGTATCACATTCTAATTGTTCTAAACTATCTTGTAATGCTAGAGCATTCATAACAGTAGCAAGCATGCCCATGTAATCAGCTGTTCCACGGTCCATGCCTAAATCACTACCAGTTTTACCTCTCCAAATATTACCGCCACCGACGATTACAGCAATTTCACAGTCCATTTTAGCTACTTCAGCAACTTGTTCCGCTACACTTTTAATGATAATTGGATTAATACCGAAGCCTTTATCACCAGCAAGTGCTTCACCACTAAGTTTTAATACTACACGTTTATATTTAGAAGTTTGCGCCATTGTTTTTTCCTCTCTATTGTAAAAATATGTAATTATACAAGTAAAGAAGACACAGACGCGTCTCCTAACATAAAGTAAACTTTATAGTAGAAAACCTCAAAGGTGCCTTCTTTCTTGTTTAATAATGTTGACAGATTATTTCATTTGTCCTTTAACTTCATCAGCGAAGTTTTCTTCACGTTTTTCCATTCCTTCGCCTACTTCATAACGTACGAAGTCAACAAGTTTTCCACCTTTAGATTTTAAGAAAGCTTCAACTGTTTGATCTGGATCTTTAACAAAGTTTTGGTCAACTGCACAAATTTCTTGAAGATATTTACGTAAACGACCTTCTACCATTTTTTCAACGATATTTTCAGGTTTACCTTCATTTAATGCTTGTTGTTTTAATACTTCTCTTTCGTGGTTGATTTCATCTTCACTTACTTGATCTGAAGAAACATATTTAGGGCTAATTGCCGCGATGTGCATAGCAACATCTTTAGCTGCTTCTTCATCAGAAGAACCTTCAACAACAGTTAATACGCCAATACGTCCACCCATGTGTAAGTAAGCGCCGAATGCATCGTTATCTGATTTAGTTCTAATTTCGAAACGACGAATGCTTAATTTTTCACCGATAGTTGAGATAGCTTCTTTCATTCTTTCGTCAACTGTTTTACCGTTTGATAATTTAGTTTCTAATAAAGCTTCAACTGTTTCAGCTTTACTTTCAAGAATTTGGTTAGCAATTTCTTTAACTAATTCTTGGAACCCTTCATTACGAGCAACGAAGTCTGTTTCAGAGTTAATTTCAACGATAGCAGCTTCATTACCTTTTACTTCTACATGTACTAAACCTTCAGCTGCGATACGGTCAGCTTTTTTAGCTGCTTTAGCGATACCTTTTTCACGTAAGTAATCAATCGCTTTATCGATGTCACCATCAGTTTCAGTTAGCGCTTTTTTACAATCCATCATACCAGCGCCAGTTCTTTCACGTAATTCTTTAACAAGTTTTGCTGAAATTGCCATTAATTATTCCTCCAATATTTATAATTGTAATAATAGATGATACCTAAATATTACCATTAAAGGCACTATAATTTCCAATACTCTATTATTATTTTTTAGTTGTTTTTATCCTTAGAGATGATTTTACTCTTTTAGTTAAAATGACGCTTTATAAAGCGGTAGCATTTAAAGTATTAAGTCAATTATCTAAATTTAATCATTTAATTAATTGTTAGAAAAAAGGGCGATAAGCATTACATCTTATCACCCATTTAAACTATATCTTAGTTTGATTCAACAGTAGTATTGTCTTCAGTTGATTCTGCTTTTTGAGTATCTTCTTTTTCATCTAAATCGATGTTTTGTTCTGCAGCTACTTCATCGTTAGAAATACCTTGTTGACCTTCTAAGACAGCATCAGCCATTTTACCAGTTAATAATTTAACGGCACGAATAGCATCATCGTTTGCTGGGATAACGTAATCAATTTCATCTGGATCACAGTTAGTGTCAACAATACCAACGATTGGAATATTTAATTTATGTGCTTCAGCAATTGCGTTACGCTCTTTACGAGGGTCAACAACAAAGATTGCTTGAGGCATAGATTTCATATCACGAATACCGCCTAAGAATTTGATTAAACGGTCATATTCTTTTTTAAGTTCAACAACTTCTTTTTTAGGTAAAACGTCGAATAAACCGTCTTCTTCCATCTTTTCGATTTCAGAAATACGTTTAATACGTTTAGAAATTGTTTTATAGTTAGTTAAAATTCCGCCTAACCATCTTTGGTTAACGTAGAATTGTCCAGCACGTTCTGCTTCAGCTTTAACTGATTCTTGTGCTTGTTTTTTAGTACCAACGAATAAGACTTTACCGCCATCTTCTGATACTTGTTTAATGAAGTTATAAGCTTCTTCAACTTTTTTCACTGTTTTTTGTAAGTCAATGATATAGATACCATTTCTTTCAGTGAAGATGTATTTTTTCATTTTTGGGTTCCAACGGCGTGTTTGGTGACCGAAGTGAACACCGGCTTCTAGTAATTGTTTCATTGAAATTACTGCCATAATAAAATTCCTCCTATTGGTTATTTACCTCCACAATAAACTAATATAAAGACAATATTTTATTGCACCCTTTATATATACATTTATTATGTGTGTATTGGCTTTATAGCCGTCAATAATATTATCATATAACTGCTTATAGTGCAATCATTTATTTTATTACTAATTTCAACTTAATCAGAATAAAAACTGCTGATGAGAATTTTATCTTCAGCAGTTCACTATATATGTTGAAATAATATCATTCACTGACTCTTAACATTATTTATTGCGTTCTAGTTCATCTAAGAATTTTTCTTTTTTAACTTTAATGAAAGTACCTTTCATACCTAAGGATCGTGATTCAATCACACCTGCACTTTCTAATTTACGTAATGCATTTACAATTACTGAACGTGTGATGCCGACTCTATCTGCTACTTTAGAAGCGATAAGTAAACCTTCGTTACCACCTAATTCTTCGAAGATGTGCTCAATAGCTTCTTTTTCTGAATATGAAAGTGAGTTGATTGCCATTGTAATAGCCGCTTTATCGCGTGCTTCTTTTTCTACTTCGTTATGTTTTTCACGTAAAATTTCCATACCGATAACTGTTGCCGCATACTCACCAAGAACTAAATCATTTTCGTTGAAGTCGTCTTTAACACGGCCAAGTACTAATGTACCTAATCTTTCTCCTCCACCAAGAATCGGAAAGACTGTAGTACGGCTGCTAGTAAATGTATCTCTGTCTTCAGGTGGAAATACAGTTAATTCGTTATCAATATTAATGTTAGATTCTGTTTGTTTAACGTCCATTAATAATTCAGTATATTCACTTGGAATGTGCTTACTTTCTAACATTTCATTAATTCTTTCACTTTTTAAAAGTTCATTTAAACTTGAACCTAAGATTTTGCCTCTACGCGAAACAATAAATACATTTGTTACTGTAACATTACTGATAGTTTGAGCAACGTCTTTAAAATCTACCGCAATGCCCTTATGTTTTTGTAATAATGTGTTAAGTTCTCTAGTTTTAGATAATAAGCTCATAAAATTTCTCCTTTATATATATTATAAGATAAATGCACTTAAATCTTTATTAGTTGAAATAGATTTCAACTTATCATCAACATACTGTGGCGTTATATCTACAACCGCATTCGGCATACTTGGTGCTTCATACGATAAATCTTCAAGCATTTTTTCTAAAATAGTGTGTAAACGACGTGCACCAATATTATCAGTGTCCTGATTTACTTGATAGGCTATTTCAGCTAATCTTGTAATCGCTTCCTCTGAGAAGTTCACAGTTACATTTTCAGTATTAAGTAGAGCCTCGTATTGTTTGATAAGTGATAACTTAGGCTCTGTCAGTATTCTATAAAAATCATTAACTGTTAAGCTTTCAAGCTCAACTCTAATTGGAAAACGTCCTTGTAACTCTGGAATCAAATCACTTGGTTTGGAAACATGGAAAGCCCCCGCACCGATAAATAGCATGTGTTCAGTATTTACAGTACCATATTTAGTTTGAATCACGCTACCTTCGAGAATCGGCAAGATATCTCTTTGAACACCTTGTCTAGAAACATCTTGTCCACTATTAGAATTATTTGTTGCTACTTTATCAATTTCATCGATAAAGATGATACCCATTTGTTCAGCTAATTCTAAAGCTTCTTGATTTGCTGTTTCTTGATCTATCAATTCGTCAGCAAAGTCATCAGCTAAAACTTTACGCGCAGTTTTCACTGGCACTTCACGTTCAACCTTACGTTTAGGCATTAATTGGTTCATCATATCTTGCATTTGTTGGTTTTGGTTAGTACCAAGCATACCTAGAGCGCCTGGATCTTGCTCTACTTTAATTTTAACTTTCTCTTCTTCAAGTTTACCCTCTAAAAGTTGTTGTTTAATTTCAGAGCGTTTCGTTTTGATTTCTTCAGTAGGTGCTTCTTCTTCCTCTTCTTCATTATTATTATTAAAGTTAGGAATAGCACCTCCTAATAAAGACTCAAGTGGATTATTATTTTGTGATGCCTTTTTCTTCATGCTAGGAACTAATAATTTTACTAATTTTTCATTAGCTTTATTAATTGCCTCATCTTTAACTAGTGCTTTCTTTTGGTCTTTCACTAATCTTACTGCAACATCAACTAAATCTCTTACCATGCTTTCAACATCACGTCCAACATAACCTACTTCAGTAAATTTAGTTGCTTCCACTTTAATGAAAGGAGCTCCTACAATTTTAGCCATGCGTCGTGCTATTTCAGTCTTACCTACACCTGTTGGGCCAATCATTAAAATATTTTTAGGTGCGATTTCTTGTTTAGTTTCTTCGTCAAGAAGGCTTCTTCTATATCTATTTCTTAATGCGATAGCTACTTTACGTTTAGCGTCGTCTTGACCAACAATGTATTCATTCAATTTAGATACGATATCTTTAGGTGTTAATTTTATACCGATTGCATCCATCAATGTTTACCTCCAACTAAATGTATGTCCATTTCTATTCATTTCTCTTTTGCAGAAAATTATAGCGTTTCCACGATAATATTATCATTTGTGAAGACGCAAATATCTGATGCTACCTTTAAACTTTCATATGCCATTTCTTTAGCTGACATTTGAGAGGCATGGCGTTTTAATGCTCTACCAGCACTTAAGGCATAGTTACCTCCTGAACCAATAGCAATAAGATCATCGTCAGGTGCTATCACTTCGCCAGTACCGCTTACAACTAATATCGCGTCTTTATCCATAACAATTAACATAGCTTCAAGTTGACGTAATTGCTTATCTCCACGCCATTCTTGAGCAAGTTCAACTGCGGCGCGTTCTAGGTTACCGCTAAATTGTTGTAACTTAGTTTCAAACTTCTCAAATAAAGTAAACGCATCAGCTACACTTCCAGCAAAGCCAGCTAAAACCTTACCTTCATATAGCCTTCTCACTTTACGGGCAGTTTGTTTCATAATGACTTGTTCACCAAGTGTAACTTGGCCATCGCCAGCCATTGCTGCTTCACCATTGTGTCTAACGGCATAAATTGTTGTAGCATGTAGTGATGTATTACTCATTTATTTACTCTCCTTTTTTGCTCGAGGATGTGCATTTAAATACACTTTTCGTAATTGTTGATTAGATACATGTGTATACTTTCCTGTTGTAGAAAGATTCACATGTCCTAATAGAGACTGAACGGTTCTTAAGTCTGCACCTTGATTAAGTAAATGCGTAGCGAATGTGTGTCTTAGCTTATGAGGATGGATATCTGTGACACCAGCTGTACGTTTCACTATATCATTAAGTACATGTCTAACTCCTCTTTCAGTTATCGCTTCACCTTTCATATTTACAATCAAAAAAGAATGTCGCGCGTGTTGAACAGGTTTAAACTCATTTAAATATTGTTCAATACTTTGGCGACAAAACTCTCCGAAAGGAACAAAACGCTCTTTATTACCCTTTCCCAATACCTTCACACCAGGTAAGGACATATCGATATCACTTAATTTTATATTTACTAGCTCTGAAACACGTATCCCTGTAGCATAAAGTAATTCTAAGATAACTCTATCACGTAAACCTTTTTTAGAGTCCTTTGCTACAGTTTTAAATAACTCTTCCATCTCTTCTTCATAGAAAAATTGAGGTAAGTATTGTTCTTTTTTAGGATGTACTAACTGCACAAAAGGATTAATTATTGATTCATCTTGTGTCATCCAAAATTCATAGAACGTTCTTAATGTCGAAATTTTTCTAGATACAGTGGTACGTTTCAAATTTTGTGAATATAAAAAGCTTAAGTAATTTCTTGCATCTTTATACTCGAATGTTTTTAAATTTAATAATTCTTGATCTAAAAAATGATTAAATTGTATTAAGTCGTCATGATATGACTTAAGCGTATGGGCAGAGAAATTTCTTTCAACTTTGAGCATATTTAAAAATATCTCTTGGATTTCTTTCACTTAAAAATCCCCTCCATCATATGCATTGTAGCATATAACATAAAGGGGACTAAAATAATTAGCTATAGAATTCAAAATCTTTTGAGAATTATTCAAAATATCGAAATAATTTTTACAAAATTGATTTAATTATTTTATAAAGTTATAGAGTTTTTTTATAGTTTTCTAAATATTCTAAGGCTTTATTAGCCTGTGTTTCATAGCGTTCTTTTTTATCTTTAATGCGTTTTTCAAGCGAAGGCAATAAGCCAAAGTTAGCATTCATAGGTTGGAAGTTCTTTTCATTTTTAGCATGAGAAATGTAATAAGCCATACTTCCTATCATTGTTTCTCTTGGAAAAATCACTTCGCCTTTGCCTTGAATTTTATGAGCTAAGTTAATACCTGCAACAAGTCCACTTGCTGCACTTTCGACGTATCCTTCGACTCCAGTCATTTGCCCTGCAAATTGAATTCTTTTGTCATTGATTAATTCATATTTTTCATTTAATACGTCCGGAGAATTAATAAATGTATTTCTATGCATAACACCATATCTGACGATGTCTACATTTTCCAAACCTGGAATTAATTGAATAACTTCTTTTTGTGCTCCCCATTTTAAATGAGTTTGGAAACCAACGATATTATATAAAGTACCAGCAGCGTCATCTTGTCTTAATTGAACTACTGCAAATGGTCGTTTTCCTGTTTTAGGATCTTCAAGACCTACAGGTTTCATGGGACCAAATAATAGTGTTTTACGACCGCGTTCCGCCATCACTTCAAACGGCATGCAACCTTCAAAGTATTTTTCTTTTTCAAATTCATTAACTGGTGCTACTTCAGCAGCTAATACTGCGTCATAAAAACGGTTGAATTCCTCTTCTGTCATAGGACAGTTTAAGTAAGCTGCTTCGCCTTTGTCATAGCGTGATTTCAAATACACTTTATCCATATCAATTGAGTCTTTTTCAATAATTGGTGCTGCCGCATCATAAAAGTACAATTGATCTTTACCAGTAATATCTACAATTTCTTTGGCTAAATTTTCAGTTGTTAGTGGCCCAGTGGCGATAATTGTATAACCATCTGGAATACTGGGAATTTCTTCATTTAATACAGTAACGTTAGGGTGATTTCTTAACGTTTCAGTAATATAGCCAGAAAAATCATGTCTATCTACTGCAAGTGCTCCGCCCGCTGGTACTCTTGCTTTATCAGCAGCAGCAATAATTAATGAATCTAAACGGCGCATTTCTTCTTTTAGTACGCCTACTCCATTTGTAAGTGCATTACCACGTAATGAATTCGAACATACAAGTTCAGCAAATTTATCAGTATGGTGAGCTGGTGTTTGTTTAACAGGTCGCATTTCAATTAAATTAACTTTTATACCACGCTGAGCTAATTGATATGCTGCTTCCGATCCGGCTAGCCCTGCACCTACTACATTAACAGGTTGATTCATAATCCCCCTCCTTAAAATAATTTATCTATTTTTGAGTTTCTTCCTTATAATCACAATTTGAACAAATAACTTGGGAGCTTCGTCCTTTTTTATGTTCCATAAGATAATGATTACATTTTGGACAATCACGACCAACTGGTTTATCCCATGAAATAAAGTCGCATTCTGGATAGTTTGAACAACCATAGAACAATCTATTTTTCTTAGACTTTCTTTCTACTACATCTCCATCTTTACATTTTGGACATGTCACGCCTATTGTTTTCACAATTGCTTTAGTATTTCTACAGTCTGGGAAGTTAGAACATGCCATGAATTTACCATAGCGTCCCATTTTAATAACCATTGGCGAACCACATACTTCGCAATCTTCTCCGGCAGGTTCATCTTTAATTTCTACTTTTTCCATTTCTTCCTCAGCACGTTCAACATCTAATTTAAAACTACCGTAGAAATTATCGATTACTTTTCTCCAACCAATATCTCCTTCTGCAATCTTATCTAATAATGTTTCCATATTAACTGTGAATTCCACATCAATGATTTCAGGGAAATAATCTTTAACTTGTTCATACACGATTTCACCTAATTCAGTAGGTACAAAACGTTTGCTTTCTAGTTTAACGTAATTTCGTTTTTGAATAGTATCAATAGTAGGCGCGTACGTTGAAGGTCGACCAATCTTCAACTCTTCTAACGTTTTAACTAGACGAGCCTCAGTGTAACGTGGAGGCGGTTGTGTGAAATGTTGTGCAGGTTCAATCTGAGTTGCTGTAACTTTATCGCCCTCACTTAAATTTGGTAATTTATTCTCTTTATCATTTTCTTTATCGTCTTTTGTTTCTACGTATAAAGTCATAAAGCCTTTAAATTTAATAGTCTGACCGTTTGCTCTGAATTTAATGTCGTTTTGTGTGACATCTAAAGCAACGGTGTCTAAAATTGCTGGAGCCATTTGACTAGCTACAAATCGTTCCCAAATTAATTTATATAAACGATGTTGATCTCTAGTTAAGAATGCTTTCATTTCTTCTGGTGTACGTAACGTACTTGATGGCCGAATCGCTTCGTGAGCGTCTTGATCCCCTTGTTTACCTTTAGTTGTTCTATTAGAAACATAATCATTACCATATTTATCTTGAATATAGTTTTTAGCTTCATCTTTAGCTGTTTGAGAGATACGTGTTGAATCAGTACGCATATAAGTAATTAAACCTACTGTACCTTGTCTTTTAAGGTCGATACCCTCGTATAGTTGTTGAGCAAGCATCATTGTTTTACGGGCCTTAAAATTTAATTTACGAGCCGCTTCTTGTTGTAATGTAGAAGTAGTAAAAGGATTCGCCGGTTGTCTAGTTTTTTCTTTCTTATTAACATTAGTGATTTCAAATTCATCACCATTAAGTTCGGCCATAATCTTTTCTACGTCTTTTTTATTTTTTAATTTATGAGGCTTATTTTTATAATGTAAAAATTTAGCACTAAATTTTGATTTTTTATATCTAAATTCGCCTTCTATTGACCAATATTCTTCTGGTTTAAAGTTGCGAATCTCGTTTTCTCTATCAATAACTAATCTTAATGCGACTGATTGAACACGTCCTGCTGACAAGCCTTTTTTAACTTTTTTCCATAATACTGGAGAAATGTTATAACCAACTAATCTATCTAAAATACGACGCGCTTGTTGTGCATCTACTAAATCCATTTCAATATCTCTTGGATGTTTAAAGCTTTCTTTAACTGCTTCTTTTGTTATTTCATTAAAAACAACTCTGTTTTCTTTTGAATCATCAAGTTCTAATATTTTTGATAAATGCCAAGCAATCGCTTCACCCTCACGGTCGGGGTCACTTGCAAGAAATACTTTTTTAGCTTTCTTTGCATATTTTTTTAAGTCTTTAACGACCGGCCCTTTACCGCGTATTGTTATATATTTTGGTTCGTAATTATCTTCTACATCGACACCCATTTGACTTCTTGGTAAGTCACGTACATGCCCCATAGAAGCTATAACTTTATATTTTTTACCTAAATACTTTTCGATGGTTTTAGCTTTTGCAGGCGACTCAACTATGACTAAATTATCTGCCAAAGTGAATTCCCCCTTGCTTTTTCAGTTACTAAAGATAAATGATAAACGGTCAATTTTGTTTTTGTCAATAATTAAATTCTATTGCCTTCCTTTTCTAATTGAAAAATAAATTAATTTCTCAAATATAAAATAACTATATACTTCTTATAGAGAAATACCAATTTTATTAGGATAAAGGTGTTGTAGAAATAACTAATATTAATAGTCGCATAAAATATCTTCAGCTTCTGAAACAATCATAGCACCCTCTTGTGCTCTCAACAAATTTCCTTTAGTGAGAGGGTTAAACATTGAGCCTGGTAACACATAAACGTTTCTATTTTGTTCGATTGCACAATCAATGGTAATTTGACTACCACTCTTAATTCTTGCTTCTGTAATCAGTACACCTCGTGAAAGGCCACTAATCAAACGATTACGTTGTGGAAAGTGATATCTTGCTATATTTTTAAAAGGAGGATATTCACTGATAACTAACCCTTTTTCTTCAATTATATTGCGTAATTTCCAAGTTTCTTTAGGGTAATGTTTTAAGTGGCCATAACCTAGAACTGCTATCGTAGGAAGACTATATTTTAACGCATAGTAATGAGCCAGACTATCGGCTCCAATAGCAAGTCCAGAAATAATAGTTAGTGGGGGATCTATAGGAAAGTGCGAAAACAAATATCGGAGTGCATCAGCAGAGTAAGTGGTGGCGTTACGTGAACCAACTACGCCTAAAGTATATGTCGTGTTAAATAATCGGGGGTTGCCTCTGTAAAATAGTATCAAAGGATAATCATAAATTTCTTTGAGTAAGGAAGGATATAAGGAATTAAATGAAGTTAGGTAATTAATATTGTGGCTTTTTAAATAAGTTAAGATTTTATTAACTTCAAGGTTACTAACATAATCTATTAATTTCTTATGACTGTATAGCTGCTCCCAGGTCTTTAAAGTATCTAACTGATCTCTATAGGAATAAGTTAAAAGTTCTGGATTTAATTTCAAAAGATGATGCACTTGTTGGGTTGAATAACCAGCCCATATCATCTTTAATAATAAATGGTCATTATTCATTATATTGTCTTCTCCTTTTAGATAATTATATCGTTAAATATCTGGAGTGACATTTCAGTTTTTCTACAAAACCTCTTAAAATTAAATCTAATTTTAATAAGTATTTTACTTACTATACTTATGTTAACCTTTTTATTTACTTATCTTTAAATTATCTACTCAACTCAAAAGTATTTTAAAAAGCTAGAAGAACGTTTTAACACATATTTAATTGTATTAGTTTTTGACACATTAAAAGCTGGGACATTTTCAAATCAATGCCCCAGCCTAATACTAGCTAATTTTATATTATTTAACTGTTAATAGTTGTTCGTATATTCCAGCTTCTTTAGCTGCTTCAATTAAAGTAGTACCAATCTCCGAAGGTGTATCTGCAGTTTTAACGCCACATTCATTTAATGTTTTAATTTTTTCAGGTGCAGTACCTTTACCACCAGAAATAATTGCACCTGCGTGGCCCATACGTTTACCTGGAGGGGCAGTTTGACCTCCAACGAATCCTACTACAGGTTTAGTCATATTTGCTTTAATCCATTCAGCCGCTTCTTCTTCAGCAGTACCACCGATTTCGCCGATCATTACTACTGCTTTAGTATCTTCATCTTCATTAAATTCTTTAAGAACATCAATAAAGTTTGTACCATTTACTGGGTCTCCACCAATACCTACTGCAGTCGTTTGACCGATACCTTCTTCAGTTAATTGGTGTACAGCTTCATAAGTTAATGTACCTGAACGAGATACAACACCTACATGGCCTTTTTTATGAATATATCCTGGCATAATACCAATTTTACATTCATCTGCAGTAATTACGCCTGGACAGTTTGGTCCAACTAGACGTGTTTTTTTACCTTCTAAATAACGTTTAACTTTAACCATGTCTACTACTGGAATATGTTCAGTAATACAAATGACCATATCTAATTCTGCATCAGCAGCTTCTAAAATAGAATCTGCTGCAAATGGAGCTGGCACATAAACAACCGATACGTTAGCACCAGTTTCTTCCTTAGCTTCTGCTACAGTGTTATATACTGGTACACCTTCTACAACTTGTCCACCTTTACCTGGTGTTACCCCTGCGACAATTTGTGTACCATAATCAAGCATTTGTTTTGTATGGAAAAGGGCAGTAGACCCTGTGATACCTTGTACTATTACTTTAGTATTCTTATCTATAAATACACTCATCTTAGTGTTCCCATCCTTTCCTTACGCTTCTTTAACAAGTTTAACAATTTTTTGTGCACCTTCAGCCATTGTTGCTGCTGGTTCAATTGCTAATCCTGAATCGTTTAAGATTTCTTTACCGCGTTCAACGTTTGTACCTTCTAAACGTACAACTAATGGTAAAGTTAATTCAACTTCTTTAACTGCTGCTACAATACCTTCGGCAATAACGTCGCATTTCATAATTCCACCAAAAATATTTACAAAGATACCTTTAACATTGTCATCGCCTAAGATGATTTTAAATGCTTCGGTAACTTTTTCTTTAGTAGCACCGCCACCTACGTCTAAGAAGTTCGCTGGATTTCCACCAAAATGATTGATTGTATCCATAGTTGCCATTGCTAAACCGGCACCATTAACCATGCAACCAATGTCACCATCTAATGCGATGTATGACAAGTCGTATTTAGAAGCTTCGATTTCTTTTGGATCTTCTTCTTCTAAATCACGTAATTCTTGAATATCTTTATGTCTAAATAAAGCATTGTCATCGAAATTAATCTTAGCATCTAATGCTAATACTTCCCCTTCACCAGTAGTCACTAGTGGATTAATTTCAACAATTGAGCAATCTTTTTCAATGAATACGTTATACAATGAAATTAAAAATTTAGCTGCTTTATTAATTGATTCTTTAGGAATATTAATGTTAAAAGCAATTCGACGTGCTTGATAAGGTGATAAACCTACCACTGGATCGATTGTTTCTTTAAATATTTTCTCTGGTGTTTTAGCTGCTACTTCTTCAATTTCAGTACCACCTTCTTCAGAGGCCATTAAAGTAATTCGATCTGTAGCACGGTCGATGACAAAGCCTACATAATATTCTTTTTGAATATCGCAACCTTCTTCGATATAAAGACGTTTAATTTCTTTGCCTTCTGGACCAGTTTGATGTGTTACTAATTGTTTCCCTAATAATTCGTTCGCGTAAGTTTCAACTTCAGATAGTGACTTAGCAATTTTAACTCCACCTGCTTTACCTCTACCCCCAGCGTGGATTTGTGCTTTTACCACATAAACCTCTGAATTCAATTCTTTCGCTTTGTCCACCGCTTCTTCAGCAGTAAATGCAACTCGTCCTTCTGGAACAGCTACGCCCATTGAACGAAATATTTCTTTACCTTGATACTCGTGGATATTCATCTTCCATCCTCCTGTTTCTTAGGTTAAGTTCATCTACAATTATAGAAAATGAAAGCGCTATTGTAAACTGAAAGTGTTCCACTTTTGCCAATAAATTTAAAATTCAAATAATTACAACATAGACTTTATAGGCTCGAAACTTTTGCGATGAGAAGGGGTGATTCCTAAATTTCTTAATCCTTCCAAATGCGTTTTGGTACCATAGCCTACATTTTTTTCAAAATCATAACCAGGATATTCCTTAGCTAAGTCTTTCATTAGCTTATCCCTATACTCTTTTGCCATAACACTAGCTGCTGCAATCGACACACTCTTTGCATCGCCTTTAATAATTGATATTTGGGGAATGTCGTTATCTAATTTCATAGCATCAATAAGTAAATAGTTAGGTTGTTGTTTAAGCTGTTTTATAGCACGTTCCATAGCTAATTTCGTTGCATTATAAATATTTAATTCATCTATCTCTTTAGGACTTGCGATTCCATAAGCATAATCTAGTACATTTTCTTTAAGTTGCATGTTTAACTTTTCACGTTTGGTAGCTGATAACTTTTTTGAATCATCTAAACCTAAGAAACTATGACCTGTATTTAATATTACTGCGCAGGCTACCACCGGCCCTGCCAAAGGCCCTCGCCCAACTTCATCTATACCACAAATTAAAGCTTCTGGGTTTTCTTTAAGTAACATATTTTCATATTTACTCATATAATTGTAATGCTCAATCATTTCTTGCTCTTTTAATAATTGTTTACGACGGCGACTAATACTCTGTTGAATACCTTTACGTTCATCATTATTTAATTCGTGTTGGTTCAACTCATCAACAGACTGAATGGTTTCTAAGAAGTCTTTCGCTTCCTTAATGGTTAGTGTCATAATCTATTTCACTCTTCATTTCCGTATATAAATCAAAGCAGTATGTTCCAATTTTAGCGTTACGCATATCATTAATAATTAATTCAATTACCGCTTCATAATCTACTTCATTACCTTTTTGTAGAAGGCCTCGACGACGTCCAATAGCATCAAACCATTCTAAGATTTCAGCATCTTCTGCTACATCTATTTTGTAATGTTGTTTAAACGCATCAATATCGTGCTCTATTAGGAAATTCATCCCATAAATTGCTACTTCATCTAGATGCACAATACTATCTTTGATTGCCCCCGTTAAGCTTAGCTTCTTACCTACTGTTTCATCTTCAAATTTAGGCCATAAAATTCCCGGCGTATCTAATAGTTGTAAAGATTGTCCTACTTTAATCCACTGTTGTTGTTTAGTTACGCCTGGTTTATTTCCAGTTTGTGCGATATTCTTCTTAGCTAATTTATTGATTAAGGTAGATTTACCAACGTTAGGGATACCTACAATCATAGCTCTAATTGCACGGGGTTTAAGACCTTTGGCTTTCTCTTTTTCAAATTTCTCTTTAGTAGCTTCAATCGCTGCTGCTTCTACACCTTTTAAATTTTTACCATGTTTTGCATCCACCGCTACGGGATAATAACCCTTATCTATGAAGAAACTTTCCCATTTCTGCATTTCTTTCAAATTTGACATATCTTTTTTATTTAAAATAACAACGCGGGGTTTTTGTTTAATTACATCGTCAATCATCGGATTTCTAGAACTATAAGGAATGCGCGCATCAACTAATTCAAACACAACATCTACTTTTTTTAGTTGTTCAGTTACTTCTCTTTTAGCTTTCGCCATATGTCCTGGATACCATTGTATTGCCATAATTTGTCACCTTACTTTCATTTAATTCGATTTCAACCTTTTGATTATACTTGAAAATTAGAAACCTAACCACTATAACTAAATCAATTGTTTCTATTTTATCATTCATTAATTAGGTGATTAAATAGTTATAAATAAATCATCTAAAAAGTATAATTACTTTTAATCGCCCCACCTATCCCCTACAATTTAAATGTGTTGTATCGTTTTAAATTAATAAACTTTGTTTTAGAGGTATAAATATGAGAAAAACATTTATATTTATCGGCTTATTCCTAGCGTTATCTTTGTTAGGTCATAGCTATATTATTTACCGATTTATTCATGACGGGATACTATTTACAGGCCCAAATGATGGTATGGAACAAATGGTTCCTATTCAAATGTATTTATTTGATAAATGGAGTCAAGGCAATCTATTTTATGCTACTGACTTCGGTTTAGGTGGAGACTTCTTTACAGATTTAAGTTATTATTTTTCCACAAATTTACTATTTATCATTAACGTAATTATTATAATAATTTTAAAATCATTTATTTCTTTACATACTCAAAGCTTAATGTTTTGGATGGTCAATGCCCTTATAGTATCAATATTAAAAGCTAGTATTGCTATGTATTGTACGTATTTGTATAGTAAATTTATTACTAAAAATCATTGGCTAAGTTTAATTATGTCTTTCTTATTTGTTATGTCGCCCTTATATTATCGCTTCACTGTATATTGGCCATTCTTTAGTGATGTGTTTATTTGGATGCCATTATTACTTTTATCTATTGAAAGAGTCTTACAAAAACAGAAATTCGGATTATTCATTTTTACCATCACGTTATCTTTTATCAATAATTTTTATTTCGCATATTATTTAACACTTATAGGTGCAGGTTACATATTAATCAGAGTTATCTTTAGACATCGAAAAGATACTATCTCACGTGGAAAAGCACTATTATTCTTAGGCGTTAGCGCAGTACTAGGTTTAGGCAATAGTTTATTTATCTTCTTTCATGGAGCTCAAAGCTTTTTAAATAATCGACGTGCTCCTTTTAATGGTGAAGTTCAACCTTTTGAAAAGCTTAATATTAATACGAATATCTTCTTCGATAATTACTTAATTGTCTTGTTGTTTATTACGCTACAAGCATTATTATGTTTTAAACTTTACAAACATTTTTATTATCGCTTTTTTGCTTTATTATCAATTGTATTTATACTATTTAATTTTATTCCTTTTATCGACCAACTATTTAATGGTTTTTCTGCACCTCAGAAACGTTGGCATTTTATCCTAGCATTTAATTCTGTAATGCTTGTTGGTTTGTTTCTTAAATATTTTAGGACTTTAAGCATAAAATCATATGTATTAAGTAATATTGTAGCCGAAATTATTATTTTCGCGAGTGCAATCACATATCATCAATTTGTGGCTTGGTTAGTACTTGTACCTATTGTTTCATTGATTGGCTTATTTATCTTAATTTTAAAAGATAGAAAGTATCGACTTAAATTGAGCTATATTTATGGTATATCAATTATTCTATTAAGTATCATGGTCTCGACAGTATTTATTAAAAATCAAATTTACTTTAATGATCATCAAGAGCGTGCAAATACGTTTTATATTAATTCAAGTCTCTATAGTTCTGACTTACAACGTTCACTCGTAAATGAAATGGATCATGCTAAACGGGAAGATGAGCGTATTGACTGGCGTGTAAACGAGCAAGATAATACACCGATGTATCAACATTTCAAAGGACTTAGCTTATATTCAAGTATCTTTCATCATAATATCCTCGATTTTTATTATGATGCTTTGAAAATAAATTTAGCTGAAGAATCATTAAGCCGTTATCAATCTATCAACGGTCGCCAAAATATCGCTAGTCTATTTTCGGTTCGCTATATGATGTTAAAAGACTATCAAGGTAACTTACCTGCTCATTTTCAAAAAATTAAAACTAGTGGGCAATACACAATATATGAAAATAAACTTAATTTACCATCTGTAAAAGTCACAAATAATATATATAATAGTCAGAACTTAACGACTGCACTTGATCGAGAACACGCAATGTTAGATGGTCTAATTATGGAGGGTAAAGGCGCTAAATATAAGAATAGAACTAAAAATTTATTATCTAAAACTACAATTAAATATAAAAATATAAAACATTTGAGCGGTAATAAATATAAAGTCGTTGGTGGCAAAGGGGGAACAATTACATTACAACTTCCTAAGAGACTAAGAGAAAAATACCAAGACTTCTATGTCACAATGAAGATTAAACGTGGTCAGCCTGACAGTAACTATACTATTGCTATCAACAATTATGCTAATCACCGTTTATTTAATAATTCGACCTATCGTACTGGAGTTGACACACAGCTCTATCGTACTCAACCAGATAGAAATGGTAATATTAACATTACCTTATCTCCAGATGGTGAATTTAATTTAAATTTACAGCAATTAAATGGTGAAAATTATGCTACCCTTAAACAGGCACATCGTAATGCCGATTTTAATTCATTCTATAAAGATATTAAAAATGGTATAGAAGCTCATTTAGCACATCATGAAAAAGGAATTGCTTCTATTAATATTCCATATCGACATGGAATGCGCGCTTATGTAGATGGCAAACGTGTACAACCTATTAAGGTTAACTACATGATGACTGGCGTGCCCGTCAACCAAGACGCGAAAAAGATTGTCATTAAATACCAACCACCTTATTGGAATACTATGATAATCATTTCATTAATAAGTATCATTATAAGTATTATATTTGTTAGATTTAGCAATTCAAAAAGAAAGATGAGGAAGCACATTGATTAAGAAAGTTTGGACGAGACCGTTATGGACCTTTGGATTTATATTTATCGTTGCCAATTTATTAACCTTAACTATCTATTATCCGTTTATTCGGGATTTCATCAAAGATGGCATAGTATTTAGTGGTTCCGGAGATGGCTTTAGACAAATGATGCCATTTCAACTCTATTTATATGAACATATAACTCATTTAAAAGGTTTTTACGACCATTCGTTTGGTTTAGGGGGAGACTATGTTAAAGGCTTAGCTTACTATTACTCATTATCGCCAATTATGTGGCTTAATTTTTTAATTATTTGGTTAGGTGAACATTTACTAAATTGGAATCCTCACAATATAAGTTTTTGGCCTACAAACCAACTCATAGTAGCCTATGTACGTAGTGTAATTTCATTTATTTGCGCGTTTTACTACTTTAGATATTTAAAATTAAAACCCGCTCCACTTATGATTGCGACTATTCTCTACGGCTTATCGACCGTTGTACTTTATTATAACTTCACATGGTCATTTTATGGTAATTTATTAATATTTTTACCTTTATCACTATGGGGCATGGAACGATTTTTCCAAAAACGTAAAATTGGATTATTTATTTTCTCAGTAGCAATAACACTGTTTTCTAATTTTTACTTTAGCTACTATCAAGCGATTGTGCTAGGCATTTATTTTATATTACGTATTATTTTCCACTATCGCTATGATGTAGTTACACGTTGGCAAAAATTCTATTTACTCGCAATTGGAGTACTATTGGCTGTGCTATCAAGTATTTGGGGATTTTATACAGGTGTCTCATCATTTTTAAATAATGATAGACAGCAAAATAGTGATTTTAAAATTTCATTATTTACTGATTTAACAAATAATAACTATTATATATTCTCAAATGGTTTTTATATTACAATTACACTTGTTGCGCTTGTTGCGTTATTAACTTTCAAATTATATAAATAC
>NZ_PPRG01000028.1 GCF_002902625.1 Staphylococcus devriesei | reverse complement strand
AATTTAGATAGCTTCATCGGCTTTTTTGAATGGTATAAAGAAGGTCTCAAAATTTTATGCAAAAAAGATAATAATTTGTATAGCTATATAAGTACCAATAATGAATTTGAAACTGTAGTCCCATTTTCTAATATTAAAAATTTACAAGTAAATCACCGTTCTGTATATCTTCAAGTAGATATTAATAATTTAAAACAAGAGCAAATTAGCGGAATTCAATTAAAAAGTCGTACACACTTTATGAGTTCAAAGTTTATAAGTGACTTTTCAATAAACAATAATCTTTTAACACTATGCATTGATAAATCTTTACTAGATTCATTAGATAAAGGGATATATAACGTATTAGTCATTTATGATTCTTATAAACCTTTAAATATTAAATATGGTTTTACAAAAAAACTAGAAACAACCAACAAAAAAGTAACTTTTTATCCAACAATTAATGGAAATCTTTCAATTAAATTAGAGTCATAATTTTATAGGAGGTAGTTTAATGAGGAAATTCTTAATATTTTCTAATATTTTTATACTTATTTTTGCTTTTTTAAATAATAAAAAAGTAAAAGATAAATATCGTATTAGCTTAAATGATATTGAATCAGACGCAGATATATTAGATCAACATGGCATGTATAGAGATAAAGACGGTAATATTTACCCTAAAGAAGAATTATATGAATGAGTCTTTTATTAATAATTAAAAAGACGATGATTAATAGGCACAACAGTTATCGTAAGTCTTCTTACTATTAAAACCATAGCCTTTATTATACAAATCATCCCCTGCTAATCACTCGGTTAACAGGGGACTAGTTTTGTATAAATGTTGAATAGGCTTTATAAAAGCAATTATTCTTTTACTTTATTGTAGAAAATATAAAAAGGTAAGCAAATTATAATACTCATTGTTACAAGTAGCATTCCAATCATAAGATTTTCTTCAATTAAAAGTATTGCATCAGATAATAAAATTGAAGCTAACATCAAGGTAATTATAAAGTAAATTATAATTTTGCTCTTTAAATTTAGTGGAATTTTTTCTGATTCTATTGAAGCTATTATTCTTAAATCCTTAGTTATTGCTAAATATAATAAAATTAATA
>NZ_PPRG01000027.1 GCF_002902625.1 Staphylococcus devriesei | reverse complement strand
CCTTTTCTGTAATATAAATACAATATCAAAATTTATGATTTTTTTAAAACAATATCTAACATATTGATGAATTAAGTGTTAAAATATGCTAATGACTAAAATTTGAAAGGAGGCATCATCATGAAATTTGCGATTATAACAGATGTACATGGTAATTTTGATGCGTTACAAACCGTTTTAGAAGATATTGATAATAGAGAAGATATCGATAAAATTTATAACTTAGGGGACAATATCGGAATTGGTCATGAGACAAACAAAGTGTTAGATTTAATTTTTGATCGTGATGATATGGAAATTATTGCTGGAAATCATGATGAAGCAGTCATGTCAATCGTTAATGACACTCCTTACCCTCAAGATTTAAAAGATAAATTCTACGAGCATCATCAATGGATTGAAAGTCATATGGATGAAGACTATTATGACCAAATTAATCTTCTTCCAAGGTATATTGAAAAAACAATCTGTGGTAAAAAAATATTATTTATTCATTATGAAATTGAAAATGATAAATTAGATAGTGGAATTGAAAATCAACCGTTCAGTTCAATTGCTAGCAATAGTAAGGAAGCGATTATTGAATTATTTAAAGATAAAGAGGCAGATTTAATTGCTTTTGGACATAATCATCAACTCCATTTATACGATGACAATGAAACAATTTATTTTAATCCAGGTGCTGTAGGACTTAACAATGGTGCTAATGCAATATATGGCATAGTTACCATCACTGAAAATGGTTGCTCAGTAGAAAGGGTAAAACTCCCGTATGACAATGAGGAATACCTTCAAGGATTTGAAGAAAAGCAAGTACCAGCAAAACAATTTATCTTTGATAATTTCTTATAATATAAGTGTAGCCGATTGGAGCGTAGATACTCCAATCGGCTTTATTGTTATCACTTTAGTGATGATGATGATCGTCATGATGGTGATGAACGCCTGAACATAAAATAGATTCATCATGATTATGTTTAGGTGTTTCAAGTTGGATTGTCATATGTTGAATATTTAAATGGAGCAAATCATGTTCAATAGATTCTAAAATTTGTTCGCATTTATCAACAGTGAGTCCCGGACTAACGACCGCATGACAACTTAGAGCATTCATGTCATTAGAAATAGTCCAAACATGATAATCATGTACATTTTGAATTTCTTTATAATTCATAATCGCATTTATAATTCTGTCTAAATCGATGTCTGCTGGTGTACCTTCCATTAAAATATTTAAAGATGACATTGTAATGCCGTAAGCACTTTTCAAAATTAAAAGAGATACAAGTATGCTAGCAATTGGATCGGCTATTGTAAAATTGAAACCCCAAATTAATAAAGCTGCAATAATTGCGCCCATAGAACCTAATAAATCACCAAGTACGTGAATAAAAGCACCACGCATATTTAAATTATGAGAGGTGTCTCCCCCTCTAAACATTATAAATGCAACAATAATATTAACCACTAATCCGATAACGCTAATAATAAACATTTCAGTAGATTGTACTTCAGAAGGAACAAAGAATCGTTTAATCGCTTCAATAATAATAATGATACTGATAACAAATAATGTGACACCATTAAAGAGGGCGGCAAGTATCTCAAAACGTTTATACCCAAATGTTTTAGTTGTCGTCGCATTTCTTTCAGCATACATAAAAGCAATTAACGCGACACCAAGTGAAATGGTATCGCTAAACATATGAAGACCATCAGATAATAATGCTAAGCTGTTAGCAATGAAGCCCCCAATTATTTCAACAATCATAAATAAACCGATAATAGTAAAAGAAATTGCTAATGTTTTTTTGTTATTTATATGCACGTGATGATGTGCATGTGAATGGGAATGATTAGTCATATTAATGTTCACCTCTTAGATGTGTAGAATGAGAAATAGCTTGTTTAAATAAATTAGAAATGTATGTATCATCAATAGAATAAATCATAGATTGGCCCTGTCTTGATGACTTTACAATTTGTGCTTGCTTTAATATCTTAAGTTGATGAGATACATTCGACTGAGTTAAATTTAGAGAATGAGTAATATGACCCACACTTGCTTCGCCATATTGTAAAAATTCCACAATTCTTAATCTATTATAATCACTTAATGCTTTAAAAATTTCAGTTACATGTATTAATGTTTGATCTTCTATTTGTTCTGGAAAATGATGTGTCATAGTTAGCCCTTTCATTAATATATGAATATATTTTCATGTATTAATATATAATAACTTTCTCAGTATGTCAAAGAGATTAGTAGAGTTTAAGAGAATTTAAATGTGGTATTTAATCATTAGGATAAAAATGAGGAGGTCATTATATTATGAGTATATTAGTAATAGGTGCTAATGGCGGCGTAGGTTCTAAATTAGTTAATCAATTAAAAGCCGACAACGTTAATTTTACTGCAGGCGTGCGTAAAGAAGAGCAAGTAGAACAGTTAAAAAGCCAAGATATCAAAGCGACATTAATTGACGTTGAAACTGATGGAATTGAAGACTTAGCTAAAAAATTCAATGATTTCGATAAAGTTATCTTTTCAGTAGGTTCTGGCGGTAGTACTGGTGCTGACAAAACAATTATTGTTGATTTAGATGGAGCAGTAAAAGCAATTGAAGCAAGTAAAAAAGCTAATGTAAATCACTTTGTCATGGTATCAACTTATGATTCAAGACGTGAAGCATTTGATGCAAGTGGTGATTTAAAACCTTACACTATTGCAAAACATTATGCCGATAATCATTTAAGAGAATCAAATCTAACATATACTATTGTGCACCCAGGTATGCTACAAGATGAAGAAGGTACAGGAAAAATTGAAGCGGACCTTTATTTCGAAGGTAGAGGAGCAATTCCTAGAGAAGATGTTGCTAGTGTTTTAAAACAAATTGTCACTACAAAAGATAAATATCAGAACCAAGAATTCCAAGTTGTAGCTGGTGAATATACGGTTCAAGACGCACTATCACGATTTGAATAATTTAATAATTTATATGATATAAGCTAAGGCGGAACCAAGAAATCTAAGTACTCATATTAGATTTCTGTTCCGCTTTCTTGTTATTATAAAAATAGTTTCTATTAATACGATATAAAAATTGATAGAATAATGTTATGAGAAATTTTATTTGTAAATAATTCTTATATTTTTTTAGAGCTAAAATACAGATTGTCAGTATTTAAGTGATAAGTAAGAAAGTAACGTTATTTAATACATACTTAAGTTGAAGATTTTAAATAAACTTTAAAAATAGAGAATAAAGCTATAACCGGTTTCAGGGGGTGCAACTATGCCGTTATTTTTAAAGCCTATTTTTCATGAAAAAATTTGGGGCGGTAACAAATTAACTCGATTTAATTATGATATACCAAGCCAACATACTGGAGAATGTTGGGGGATATCAGTGCACCCTAATGGAAGAAATATTATTACTAATGGTAGCTATGCTGGCCAAACGCTTGATCAAGTGTGGCAAGATCATAGAGAATTGTTTGGTGATTTTCCAAGTAAAGACTTTCCTTTATTATGCAAAATAGTCGATGCCAATGAACCATTATCTATTCATGTTCATCCAGATGACTCTTATGCATATGAATATGAAAGTGGCCAATATGGTAAGTCAGAATGTTGGTATATTATTGATGCGCAAGAAGATGCTGAAATTATCATGGGAACGTCTATCGATAATAGAGAAGACTTACAACAGCAACTTGATCAAGACAATTTATTGCAATCATTAAGGACCATTAAAGTGAAGCCAGGCGAATTTTATTTTATACCTGCTGGAACGATTCATTCAATTGGTGCTGGCGTAATGGTTTATGAAACGATGCAGTCGTCAGATATATCCTATAGATTATATGATTATGAGCGTCAACGTAGTGACAATCCTTCACTCGATATCGATAAGGCGTTAGATGTCATTCAATTTACAGCGGATATACCTAATATAAGTCCTGAAAATGAGATTATCGAAAACCATAAATGTAGTCATATCGTATCAAATGACTTTTTTACTATGGTTAAGTGGGAAATAAATGGAACCTTAAATTATATGAAACCTAGAGAATTTTGTTTAGTCTCCGTTTTAGAAGGCGAAGGTCATATCATTACGGATGGCGAAATTTTCAAGATTGAAAAAGGATCGAATTTTATTCTAACATCTGAAGATTTAGATAGTGTGTTCGAAGGAGATTTCACCTTAATTATTAGCTACATTTAAGAGGAAGTTAAAAAATAAGTAGTGTAGTAACATGATAGTTTAGGAGTGTCACAAATGAAGCAATTTCTATATATATCTTTAGTTTGTGGTGTCATTGCTGGGGCGGGAATTTTCTTCAATATGCCACAATATCCGACACCCTTTATTCCACGATTAGTTTCAATTATTGGTATGATAAGTGTTATAATCACTTTTAAAGACAAAGACATAAGTGGGCTACTTAAACTTGGAGGTATTATGATAAATTTAATGCCTTTGTTAGGAAGTTTACTAGTCTCCCAACAATAATATTTAGAACAAGTGTTCATAATTAGCTTAGAACTAAAGTGAATTATAAAGACTTGTTCTATTTTTTTCTAAAAACTGAAATCAATAAAATTATTAAAAAATAAGAATAAAAGTGTCTAAAAAATATGATAGAATAAGTAGAAAAATAAAAGCTAATCTAGCATTGATATGTTAACATTTAAAGCATAACTTATTAAATTTTAGGTGGACAAAATCGATAACATTCTAAGATATTTCCTATGTTGAGATAACTATAAGAATAAATATATTCTTCACTAGTTTTGCTCAATTTTAAATCTGTTAGTCTAACCTCACTATACATATTCGAATTAGTCTTTAATTAAGAATTTAAAAGGAGATTTACTATGGTAGAAGAAGTGAATTACTTTTGGCTCAACTGTGGTTATACAAGATGGAACCACAACGAACCTTTAGTAGGACAAACAACATTATTTGAATCAGGAGCCCAATTTAATCCTACTCAAGGCTTTCGTGCTTTTAAAAAAGCTAAAACCGGCGATCAAGTTATATTTTATCAAGTCCAAACAGATACTGGATTACTAGGCCTCGGGGAAATTACTAGTGTACAAACTGGTGCACAAAATAAAATCAGAGTTGAATTTAAATTTAATGACTTATTAAAACCATTAACAACTGATTATCTAAAAAGGAGTGAAGTATTAGATTTTCGTATGAACAATATGCGTGAAACGTTAATTAATCAACTTACTCATGAAGAATTTGAGCTTATCGTTGCTCTAGGTAAAGGCGAGAAAAAACTTCCACGTTACTTCTTCTTATCTGAAAGTGAAGATTTTGAACCTAAGGAACATTATACTATTTACACTCATACCTATAATGGTATAAAGCGTAATGGCTATCATTTCTATAATCAATTAGAAGTGGGTGATAACCTTATTTTCTATAATAAAAATAATGAGCAATCTGTCGTAGGTATTGGAGAGGTATCACGTCATATACATGAAAAACCACCTGTTGCTGGGCGTACAAATAGTACTGCAATTGAAATTTACTACGATAAAGATATTACTCCCGTCACATTAGGTTCATTAAATAAACACCCCAAACTGAAAAATTTATATTTTTTACAAGAAAATGCAAAACAAGCAATTGCTAGTTTGAGTCAGACTCAATATGATGCAATTCTCGATATGAGTGAAAATGATGGCGTTAAATCTCCGTTTGAAACAATTAATAAATCAGAACTTGTCTCACAGGACAATGAGGAAACCATTAAACCTTTTATTTTATTAGTGGTAGATAAACGAGAAGAAGGACTAAAAGCAGCAAGTAATTTATTACAAAAAACTAATGCCAATCCAGTCATCACTACAGGACATCCTGATTTTACAGAAGACATGTTATATGGTAAATACCTACCAAATGAGGCTGGAGCGCTTTATTATCGTGAAGGATTCATTACACAATTAATGCCTAAAAATGATAAAAGTTATTTAGTTATCGATAACTTCAATAGAATCGATCCAGATGTTTTTCAAACCTATATTAATGTTTTAGAAGGATACGAAGTTACATTGCCAAGATATAATAAAGAAGGCAATATGGTTAAATGGTCACGCGAAAAAGATTCTTATTATCATTTTAATCCTAACTGGCATATTATAGGCGTAACATATGATTCTCTCGAAGATATTAAAGGAAAATATTCAGAACAATTTTTAAAATATACACGTATTGTAAAGGTAAAACATAATTAATGTATATATCAAGCACTATCAAAAGTCATAGTATTGTGACTTATGGTAGTGTTTTTGTGTTTAGAAGAATAGGTTAAAAGGAATATAACGTATATACAAGAAATATATAGGAAGGTGACACCGAATGCCAATTATCTATTATGACGGAAATTGTGTGTATTGTTATAACTGTTGTATTTGGTTAATTCAACATGGATTACCAAAAAGTTATGAAATTGCAACCTTAAAAGGTCAAACTGCGCAAAACTTCTTTGAGCAATATCCAGAGGCTAAAAATAAAAATAGCGTCATCTTACAAAAAGGGAATCATTTAGAATATAAATCAACTGCAATAGCTACATTGATTAATACCCTACCAAATTATAAATGGTTAGGTATGCTAATTAAAATTGTACCGCGTCCAATTAGAGACTTCTTTTATAATTTATTTGCTGATAACCGTAATAGAATGTGGAAAACGCATTGGCATCAACCTAATGAATATGAAAAATCTTTCTTCATTGATGATGACCGGCGTTAATTGATAAAATAACAAAGTAATTGATAACATATTTTACATTTATTGATAATAAAAAGTTATTATTGAAAAAATAGTTAATTGCGATATTCATGTAACGGTTTAGAACGGTAATAAGTAATTATTTAGATTATAGTTATTATAAATTAAAAACGTGCATTTCCGTTTACAGATTATAATAATTATAATATAATGAATAATATAAATAAGAGAAACAACCTATTTTAAGGAGCGAATAATATGACTCAACAAGATGTAGTAAAAGAATTAAATCAACAAGTTGCAAACTGGATAGTAGCATTTACCAAATTACACAATTTCCATTGGTATGTTAAAGGGCCTAATTTCTTCTCTTTACACGAAAAATTTGAAGAATTATATAATGAAGCAAGCCAATATATCGATGACTTAGCTGAACGTATTTTAGCAATGGGTGGTAACCCAGTTGGTACTTTAAAAGAAAGTTTAGAAATTTCTATCGTTGAAGAAGCAGGAAAAAATTATACTGCCGAACAAATGGTTGAAGAATTTTCAAAAGACTTAACAAATATTTCTAAACAATTAGAAACTGCTATTGAAGTAGCTGGTGAAGCAAAAGATGATGTATCTGAAGATATGTTCATTGGAATGCAAACATCAGTAGATAAACACAACTGGATGTTTAAATCATATTTAGTTTAATAATAGCTAGTTATATCTAGTGATATTAAAAGGTCGGACAAAATTTTGTCCGACCTTTTTGATATTTCTTTTTATTTAATGATATTTTTAATCAGCTATTTCTAAAGCAATTTCCATCATTTGAGTGAAAGAAGTTTGACGTTCTTCGGCAGATGTCGCTTCATCTCTTAAAATGTGATCACTTACTGTAAACACGCCTAGCGCTTTTTTACCTGCATTAAGCGCGTTTAGATATAAACCAGCTGATTCCATCTCGATACCTAAGATGCCCATTTTATGCCAACTATCATTGAAGGTTGCATCAGCATTGTAGAAAGTATCTGAAGATAATACATTACCAACGTGACTCACTGCCCCGATTTCATCAGCAACTTTTTTAGCTTTAGTGATTAACTCAAAGTCAGCAATAGGTGCAAAATGACCAGGAATATTAAATTGTTCGACATAATTAGAGTTAGTTGAAGCGGCTTGAGCAATAATTACATCATATAAATTAACATCTTTTTGTAATGCGCCACATGAACCCACACGGATAATCGTCTCTACATCAAAGAAATTATACAATTCATACGAATAGATTCCAATACTTGGGATACCCATTCCTGAACCCATTACTGAAATTTCTTTACCTTTATATGTCCCAGTGTAACCAAACATATTTCGAACTTCATTAAACTGTTCAACGTTTTCTAAAAAGTTTTCGGCGATATGCTTAGCACGTAATGGATCTCCAGGCATTAAAACTGTCTTTGCAATTTTTGTTCCATTAGGTTGAATATGAGGTGTGCCATTTGTCATAAAAATCTTCTCCTTAACATTCATATTTAAAATTAAGATAACATTTGTTTAACTTTTTTGCGAATTTTTGTACTATATAAGTGAAAGGACTATATTAAAATTAAATATAAAATAGTTTAAAGTTGAATTTTATTACATTTAAACAACATATTGGAGGACTCTATAATGAATTATGCAAAATTGATTGATCACACGTTATTAAAGCCTGAGTCTACACGCGAACAAATTACTAAAATTGTTGATGAGGCTAAGGAATATGGTTTTAAGTCGGTTTGTGTTAATCCGACACATGTAATGTACGTTGCTAAAGAATTAAAAGATTCAGATGTTTTAGTATGTACAGTTATTGGATTTCCATTAGGGGCAACTACTACGGAAGTTAAAATATTTGAAACTGAAGATGCTATTAAGAATGGTGCTTCTGAAATAGATATGGTAATCAATGTAGGTGCGCTTAAGGATGGAAGATATGAAGACGTTCAAAAAGATATCGAAGGCGTGGTAGGCGCTGCTAATGGTAAAACTGTAAAAGTAATTATCGAAACAGTTTTACTTACTGATGAAGAAAAAGTTAAAGCTTGTGAACTTGCAAAAGCGGCAGGCGCTGACTTCGTGAAAACATCTACTGGATTTGCTGGTGGGGGAGCTACGCCAGAAGATGTGAAATTAATGAAAGACACAGTGGGAAATGAACTAGAAGTTAAAGCATCTGGAGGAGTCCGTAATCTTGAAGATTTTAGTAAAATGATTGAAGCAGGGGCTACACGTATTGGTGCTAGCGCTGGCGTACAAATTATTCAAGGGTTAGAATCTAACTCCGACTATTAACCTTATCACAGCAGTTGAAATAACTTTTAAATCGAGAGGGGTTCAGAGTTATGAGAATGGTAGATGTTATTGAAAAGAAACGCGACGGTAAAGCACTCACGCAAGAGGAAATAGAATTTTTCATTAATGGTTATACAAAGGGAGATATTCCAGATTATCAAGCTTCTAGTTTAGCAATGGCAATATATTTCCAAGATATGAATGAAGAAGAACGTGCTAATCTGACTATGGCTATGGTAAATTCAGGCGATGTCATTGATTTATCACTTATTAATGGAATCAAAGTAGATAAACATTCAACTGGCGGTGTAGGTGATACGACAACGCTTGTGTTAGCTCCGTTAGTTGCAGCGGTTGGCGTTCCAGTTGCGAAAATGAGTGGCCGAGGTCTAGGTCATACAGGTGGTACGATTGATAAACTTGAATCTATTAAAGGTTTTCACGTTGAAATTTCTGAAGATGAGTTTGTCAAACTAGTTAATGAAAATCAAGTTGCTGTGATAGGTCAATCTGGAAATTTAACACCGGCAGATAAAAAGTTATACGCTTTAAGAGATGTCACTGGAACAGTAAATTCAATTCCATTAATCGCTTCATCTATTATGAGTAAAAAAATTGCTGCTGGTGCAGACGCAATTGTTTTAGATGTTAAAACAGGTAATGGCGCCTTTATGAAAACATTGGAAGATGCTGAAAATCTAGCACACGCTATGGTAAGTATCGGCAACAATGTTGGTAGAAACACAATGGCGATTATTTCAGATATGAGCCAACCACTTGGTCGTGCTATAGGCAATGCATTAGAATTAAAAGAAGCTATTGATACACTTAAAGGTGAAGGGCCAGAAGATTTAACTGAATTGGTCTTAACACTTGGTTCACAAATGGTTGTACTTGCTAAACAAGCTAAAACATTAGATGAAGCACGCCAATTATTATTAAATGCAATAAAAGACGGCTCAGCTTTAGCTAAATTTAAAGTCTTCTTAGAACAACAAGGTGGCGATGCAACAGTAGTAGACGATCCTGATAAATTACCAACTGCTCAATATAAAATTGAGTATAAAGCAAAATCAAATGGTGTCGTATCTGAATTAATTGCCAATGAAATTGGCGTTGCCTCAATGATGTTAGGTGCTGGAAGACAAACAAAAGAAGATGAGATTGATTTAAGTGTAGGTATTGTGTTGCATAAAAAAGTTGGTGACACGGTTCAGATTGGAGAGCCCTTACTAACTATTCATAGTAATCGTCAAAATGTGGATGATGTTATCGATAAACTTGACCAAAGTATTACTATACAAGAACACAGTGAAGCACCGACGTTAATTCATAAAATTATTACAGAGTAGGAGCGGGTAAATATGACTACACCATTTAAAAGAGTGCATTTAATTGTTATGGACTCAGTAGGTATTGGTGAAGGCCCAGACGCAGCAGCTTTTAATGATGAGGGTTCACATACTTTAAAACACACATTAGAAGGCTTTAAACAAGACTTGCCTAATTTAGAACGTTTAGGATTGGGCAATATTGAAGAATTACCAGTAGTTAAGAAAGTTGACCAACCTGGGGCATTCTATACTAAATTAAGTGAAGCTTCAGTAGGGAAAGATACAATGACTGGGCATTGGGAAATTATGGGTTTAAATATCATGCAACCATTTAAGGTTTATCCAAACGGTTTCCCAGACGAATTAATTCAAGAAATTGAAGAGATAACTGGTCGTAAAGTAGTTGCAAATAAACCAGCCTCAGGAACAGCAATTATTGATGAACTAGGTGAACATCAAATGAAGACTGGCGATTTAATTGTATACACTAGTGCTGATCCAGTTCTACAAATTGCGGCACATGAAGAAATCATTCCGCTAGAAGAGCTTTATGATATTTGCGAAAAAGTCCGCGAATTAACGAAAGATCCTAAATATTTAATCGGACGTGTCATTGCTCGACCATATGTTGGTGAACCTGGAAATTTCACGCGTACATCTAATAGACACGATTATGCTTTAAAACCATTCGGTAAAACTGTTATGAATACGTTAAAAGATAATGATTATGACGTCATTGCTATTGGTAAAATTAATGATATTTATGATGGTGAAGGTGTCACTGAAGCAATTCGTACAAAAAGTAATATGGACGGCATGGATCAACTTATTAATGTGGTTAAAAAGGACTTTAGCGGCATCAGCTTCTTAAATTTAGTAGATTTTGACGCATTATATGGTCATCGACGTGATAAAGAAGGCTATGCTCAAGCTATTAAAGATTTTGACGAACGTTTACCAGAATTAATCGATAACCTTCAAGAAGATGATTTAGTAATCATTACTGCAGATCATGGTAACGATCCAATTGCAGATGGTACCGATCATACAAGAGAGTACATCCCTGTCCTAATGTTCAGTCCGAAAATTAAAGATTATCATGAACTATCAGGAGATACTACTTTTAGCTCAATTGGAGCTACAATAGCTGATAATTTCAACGTGGAATTACCAGAATTTGGTAAAAGTTATCTAAAAGAAATGGGAGTTGAGCATAAGTGAAATTAATGAGATATATACTTGGTTTAGGTTTTGGTACAGCAGGTGTGCTTCATTTTACTAATGAGCGTCAATTTAGAAATATTGTGCCAGATTATTTACCATTACAAAAAACAGCTGTCCTAGTTACAGGTGTATTTGAAATATTCTTTGGAGCGATGTTGCTCGTTAAACGTCCTGCTAGTTGGTTGAAAAAAGGAATGAATCTATTCCTACTCGCAGTGTTCCCAGCTAACATTTATATGGCGCGTAAAGAATTACCGTTAGGTGATAAACAAGTTCCCAAGTGGGCATTGTACTTAAGATTACCTATGCAATTTGTATTAATGGGTCTAATTAAAAAATTATAATCTTGTAGGTTTAACGTAGACTTAAACGAATCACATAAAATATAGAATGTAAAAAACTCGAAGACGATTTCATTGTTACAGTGAGAAATCGTCTTCGAGTTTTTTATGGATTACCTCCAATTTACTTGCATATAGCGTGTTAAACAGTGAGATTATTTATTATCACCAAAGATATCATTCCATTGGTTACGCTTATTTAAGAATTCTTGTGCAATTTCTTTTGCACCTTCTAGAGAATGGCTAGCTGCCCATCCACATTGAACTTCATTACAAGCTGGTACTTCAGTAGCTTGTAAAACATCGTTTAATGTTTTTTCAATAATATCTAATACTTCATCATAATTATCATGATTGATAAATGAAACATAGAAACCTGTCTGACAACCCATAGGACTTAAATCAACTACTTTATCAGTATGATTTCTAATATTTTCAGCCATTAAATGTTCAAGTGAATGTAACCCTGGCATTTCCATATGTTCTTTATTTGGTTGTTTAAAGCGAATATCGTATTTTTTAATAACATCGCCATTTAAACCTTCCATTGTGCCCGCTAATCGTACAAATGGTGCCACTACTTTAGTATGATCTAAATTAAAACTTTCAACGTTCATTTTTGTCATAAGACATCCTCCTTAGATAGCTCCTAACTCTATGCTAAATCAATAAATTGATTGTAACAAGAGTTTTATTTATTTACAATTTTTCACAATTTAAAATATCGAGTTAAAAGAGGATAAACCGGGTAGATAAATTATTGTTAGAAAATTTTGTAAATAAGACGAAATTTAATGACAACCTCTTTTAAATCCGATAAAATAGGTAATAATTAATTTTGGATAATTTGACGAATGGCTAAGACAACCTAATTTTTGAAAGTAAGATTAGTTAATGAGTGTAAAAGGGAGTTATGATTTATGAGCAATACACAAGGGATTTTAGATTATATTGAAAATAAAAAGTATGATTATGTTGAAATTAGTCATCGTATACATGAACGCCCCGAGTTAGGGAACGAAGAAATTTTTGCATCAAGAACTTTAATAGATAAATTAAAAGAGAATGACTTTAATATTGAAAGTGATATAGCTGGTCATGCGACAGGATTTATAGCAACGTATAATTCAGAAAAAGAAGGGCCTACTATCGGCTATTTAGCTGAATACGATGCATTACCAGGTTTAGGACATGCTTGCGGTCACAATATTATTGGAACAGCTAGTGTTATGGCTGGCATCGCGTTAAAGCAAGTCGTTGATAATGTTGGAGGCAAGATCGTAGTTCTTGGATGCCCAGCTGAAGAAGGTGGGGAAAATGGTAGTGCGAAAGCTTCCTATGTTAAAGCAGGTGTCATCGATGATATAGACGTAGCTTTAATGATACATCCAGGTAATGAAACATATCCTACTATTAACACGTTGGCCGTAGATGTCTTAGATATTAAATTTTATGGTAAGAGCGCTCATGCGTCTGAAAATGCTGACGAAGCATTAAACGCATTAGATGCTATGATTTCTTATTTCAATGGCGTAGCTCAACTCAGACAGCATATTAAAAAAGACCAAAGAGTCCACGGGGTTATCTTAGACGGTGGTAAAGCAGCAAATATTATTCCAGATTTTACACATGCTAGATTTTATACGCGTGCAACATCGCGTAAAGAATTAGATGTTTTAACGGAAAAAGTAAACCAAATTGCTAGAGGTGCAGCAATTCAAACAGGGTGTGACTATGAATTTGGACCAATTCAAAATGGGGTTAATGAATTTATAAAAACACCTAAACTTGATGAACTTTTTGAAAAATATGCAAAAAGTGTCGGCGAAGAAGTGAGTCATGATGATTTTGGTTTTGGCTCTACAGATACGGGTAACGTCAGTCATATAGTACCTACTATCCACCCACATGTGAAGATTGGTTCTAGAAACTTAGTTGGTCATACACACCGTTTTAGAGAAGCAGCTGCTAGTGTACACGGTGACCAAGCTTTAATTCGCGGCGCTAAAATCATTGCTTTAATGGGATTGGAATTAATTGAAAATAAGGGATTGTTTGATGAGATCGTTCAACAACATTCTCATATAAAGGGGCAAACAAAATAATGACAGAAAACTCAAAAAAATCAACGTTAACCTTAAGTGATTTATATGATGAGACAATAGTTTATAATTCAAGACCTTCATACGTCTCTAATCCTTGGCTGAAACCAGAAGAACACCAGTCGAACTTTTTAACGGGCCGTGAAATGATTATCTCAAATAAAATGCCTATGATTGTGCATGAAGCAAGTATTACTGATAGATTGCAACAATTATTTGAAATTGTAGGAAAATCAATTCCAAGCCATATATATAAATTTCATGATCGAGAAACATATGAAGAAGCCTTTAATCAAATTGTTAATAAAGAGAAGAAAAAAATATATTTTCAATATATTCATAGTGAAGATATAATAACTGATGACTGTTACGCTGTAGATAAAGAGGTATTTGTTGCTTTAAATAATAAAGCGCGTATCCCGGAATGGACAAATCATAAATACTTACCAGAACGGGAAATAGTTTCAATTAATGATTTTAAGGCACGTGTTAAAGATTGGTCATTTCCATTTGTCATTAAGCCAGGAGATGACTTACCTACCGCAGGCGGCTACGGCGTGATGATTTGCTATAATGAAGAAGATTTAGAAAATGCTACACAGCGAATATTCGAAGCTAGTGATGCAACGGATAACTTGATTATTGAACAAAAAATTGAAGCGGTTAAAAATTTTTGCGTGCAATACGCATATTCTGAAGAGATTGGAATTAAATATTTAGGTACGGCTCATCAAATTACGGATGAATATGGATTTTACGCTGGAAATGAAAACGTTCATGATGTTCCACAACACGTAATAGATGCTGGCAGAGAAATCATGGAAAATGGTGTTAAATTAGGATTCTTTGGTGTTGCAGGTTTTGATTTATTATTAGATGAACACGGTGAAGTGTTTGCAATTGATTTAAACTTTAGGCAAAATGGTTCAACTAGTATGTTGCTACTACAAGATGAACTAAATCCAAATTATCAAAAGTTTTATAGTTACTTTTCAAAAGGAGATAATGAGAAATTCTTTAATACCATTCTTAAATATGTAAAACAGGGAGTACTCTATCCGCTTTCTTATTATGATGGAGATTGGTATGGCAAGAATGAAGTTAACTCTCGTTTTGGGTGTATATGGCATGCTAATTCGAAAGAAGAAGTTGAACAGTTAGAGAAAGCGTTTATTTCGGAATTTAAAAATAACTAGTATTAAAGAAGAACATAATTGTTAGTGCTTTGCTATCCTGTATAATTCATTTGACGACAAATAGTTATTAATTTAGTATTTTAAGTGATAAAAATACAGGAATAGAGGGTTGAACATGTCTTATAGAAATACTGACTACTTTAGAGATATATTAATCAATGAGGTCATTTATGTAGCGAGTAAGAATAAAAAGTTAGTACGTCTTCAAGCGAAAGATAATACGTATATAGCCGTTTGGACTCAAAAAGAACAGGCAGAAAGTTATTTGAATAATTCAGAGATTTCATATGATCGAATAATTGAAATCGATATTGACACTTTTGTAACCTATGAATTAGACGATATATTTGATGAGAATGATCAAATTATTATTAATTCAACTTCTGAAGAAAATGGAGCACTTGTTAATGTAGTAGGCATGAGTGACCAATTAATGTCTGAACTTGATAAGATTCGAACTAAGGAATTTGTAAAAGATGTAGCTAAAGAGGACCAAGTATTTGGTTTAACACGTCATGGAGAGAAACATTTCATCTTAATTAGTGATGATAAACATCAAAAACCTCATATTATGCCAGTTTGGAGTTTGAAAAGTCGTGCTCGTAAAGTACGTGATCAAGACTTCGAAGAATGTGAATTAATTGAAATTGAAGGTGGTGTGTTTAGTGACTGGCTCGATAAATTACGTGATAATGATCAAGCAGTAGCCATTGATTTAAAACCTGGAGTTGTAGGGACAGTGATTTCAGCTCAAAGACTTTCTGATGAACTTACTTTTTAAGAGTATATTATTAAAATAAACTGGGACACTTCATATGAAGTGCCCCAGTTTATTTTAGTTTGTAATAGAATATGAAATAGATGCTACTTAACTTTAGTTACTTAACCTTAGTTACACGTGATAAGTTAGTTTGAATTTAACTTAAATAAATAGCACCTAACGCACCAGAAAATGCGCCATTTTCAATATAGAATGGTTTAAATCCTCTTAATACTGTATAATCTTCAATCACTTCACGTAGTAACGGGTTATTGTTGAAAGATGAGCCAATATATACAACGTTCTCAGTGTTATTTTCACGGGCGACGGTGATAGCCATAGTTGTAATAACTTCTCCGACCACACCAACTACAGAGGCTAATTTATTGGCTGCTGTAAACTCAACATCTAAATGATGGAGTACATTTCCGAAGTTAGCTGCAGTTAGTTCACCAGGGATAGGTGGTTCAGTATCTTTATAAATATGTTTTACTTTTAAATCAATGGCATCTCTATCGCCAGATTGTGCTAAGTTTGTTAAGTCTTCGTAATTTGATATTTGAGTAAGAAGGAAACCAAGTCCTTGGATCATGCCCCCACCAGTGCCAATTCCTCCGACACGACGTTGTTGCTTACCGTCAAAGAAATGTAAAGAAGTACCGGTCCCTACATTAGCAAAGATATAATCAGTGATATCATGTCCTTGCTCTTTAAGTAATATACTTAAACCTTTCGATGAGGCATCAAACTCTACAAATGTGTTAGTGGTTGTGTTAAGATTTTCAGCAATAACGCCTGCGTTGCCTCCTGTTAAGCTGATTGATTCAAAAGAGCTTTCATTTAACCATTTAATAACTTTATGTATATCAGTAGTTAATTCAGTATGGTACGTACGTTCATTTTTAGATTCTTGCACAATTTTTATTAAAGTGCCTCCCGCGTCAATACCGACTTTCATTCTTATTCACCTCTAGATTTTATATGTCATATTTATAGTAAAGGAAATTGATTGAATTACAATAGATTAATTTTAAAAAGCAGAATTTTTTTCATACAAGATTTATTATGAGTGAATTATAATTTGATAAGTGTAAAAAAACAATTATAATATTACTAAATAACTTTAAAAGTATAGGGGATAACTTTTATGACTGTAAATCAACAATATGATAATATTACTATTCAAGAATTTGAAGAACGGTATAGACAAGATGTTTTAGATTTCAAATTAAGTGAGCGACAACAAGTATATTCATCATTACCTAAGTCAGTTTTAGAGGAAGCGCTTAATGATGAAAATAGAATTGCTAATATTGCAATTAATGAAGAAGGGGACGTAGTAGGTTTCTTTGTACTACATCAATATTATCAACATGAAGGGTATGATACACCCGAAAATGTCGTCTATGTAAGATCGCTATCTATTAATGAGAAGTTTCAAGGAAATGGCTATGGAACTACTATGATGATGCATTTACCGCAATATGTGCAAGAAGTCTTTCCGGAAATCAATCATTTATATTTAGTAGTAGATGCTGAAAATAAAGGTGCTTGGAATGTATATGAACGTGCGGGTTTTATGCACGCAGCTACAAAAGAAGAAGGACCAATAGGTAAAGAACGTTTATATTATTTAGATTTAGATTTGAAACATGTATCTTCATTGCGATTAGTAAGGAATACGCATTCTAGCATTGCGTTTTACAATATTGTTGATTTATTAAAAGACAACAACAAAGTAGGATTTATTGCACTTGAACAACATGGTAACAATGTTAATATAGCAGCAATTGAAGTTTATAAAGAACAACGAAAAGAAGGCATTGCTGAAAGCGCGTTAAGACAATTAGCTACATATGTACGCAAACATTTTAAACAAGTAAATACATTAAGCATCACATTATTTGGTGAAAATAATGAGCTTAAATCATTATGTAGTAACAGTGGATTTGTAGAAATAGATCAATCAGATGATTTAATAATTTTTGAAAAATATCTAAATTACTAATGTAATAGCAATTGCGAAATCATCTATTGTCCTTTATAATTTATCTTTGTTATTATTAATTAATGAAAATTAGCGATGTATTAAGAAAATCCTTTGAAAGGAAGTATAAATATAATGAAGATCCAAGATTATACTAAAGAAATGGTCGATGAGAAATCATTTATCGACATGGCTTATACTTTATTAAATGATAAAGGCACTACAATGAATTTATACGATATTATCGATGAATTTAGAAACCTTGGTCATTATGAATACGAAGAAATTGAAAACCGTGTGGTTCAATTCTACACAGATTTAAATACTGATGGACGCTTTTTAAACGTTGGAGAGAATCAATGGGGATTACGTGATTGGTATTCAGTTGATGATATTGAAGAAAAAATCGCACCAACGATTCAAAAATTTGATATCCTTGATGACGAAGACGAAGAAGATAAAAATCTTAAATTATTAGGCGAAGATGAGATGGATGATGATACCGATATTCCTGCTCAAACAGATGATCAAGAAACGTTAGATGATAGTGAAGATGAGCAAGTAGAAGATGAAATTGCTGAATCTGACCTTGTCATTCAAGAAGATGACGAAGATCTTGATGATGAAGAAGATGAACTAGATGACGATGAAGAAGATAAAGATTTTAATAACTAAAATCTAGTTTTGATTGACTTTTATTAAAAAGATGATAGAATTTTATTCGGGCTCCTTTAAATAGGACACGTGTATAAATTCTATACGCTCCCCTTACAGTTATGTGAGAGGGAGCGATTTTTTTATTTAATAAATTTTAAATGTAAATAATTGTTGAGCAAGGAAGCATCCCTTTATAAACTAGGAGGTCAAGAAATGACAAAATTTATTTTTGTAACAGGTGGAGTAGTGTCTTCATTAGGTAAAGGTATTACTGCCGCTTCTTTAGGAAGATTATTAAAAGATAGAGGTCTTAAAGTAACAATTCAAAAATTCGACCCGTATTTAAACGTGGATCCAGGTACAATGAGTCCGTATCAACACGGGGAAGTGTTTGTTACAGACGATGGCGCTGAAACTGATTTAGACTTAGGACATTATGAACGTTTTATTGATATTAATTTAAATAAATATTCTAATGTTACAGCTGGTAAAGTGTACTCACATGTTTTAAAAAAAGAACGTCGTGGCGATTATTTAGGGGGAACAGTCCAAGTTATCCCACACATTACTAATGAAATTAAAGAGCGTTTATTATTAGCTGGTGAAAGTACAAATGCCGATGTTGTTATCACTGAAATTGGTGGCACAACTGGAGATATTGAATCTTTACCATTTATAGAAGCTATTCGTCAAATTAGAAGTGACCTTGGTCGTGAAAATGTGATGTATGTACATTGTACATTATTACCATACATAAAAGCGGCTGGTGAAATGAAGACTAAACCAACACAACACAGTGTTAAAGAATTACGTGGCTTAGGTATTCAACCAGATTTAATTGTCGTACGTACAGAATATGAAATGACTCAAGATTTAAAAGATAAAATTGCGTTATTCTGTGATATTAAAAAAGAATGTGTTATTGAGTGTAGAGATGCATCTTCTTTATATGAAATTCCATTACAATTAAGCGCTCAAGATATGGATGATATTGTGATTAGACGTTTAGATTTAGATGCTAAATATGATACACAATTAGATGAATGGCAATATTTATTAGACACAGTGAATTCATTAGATGGCACGATTACTATCGGTTTAGTAGGTAAATACGTCAGCTTACAAGATGCGTATTTATCAGTAGTTGAATCATTGAAACACGCTGGTTATCCATTGAAAAAAGACGTAGTGGTTAAATGGATTGATTCAAGTGAAGTTACTGATGAAAATGTAGCTGATCACTTAAGCGACGTTGATGGTATTTTAGTCCCAGGTGGCTTTGGCTTTAGAGCAAGTGAAGGTAAAATTTCAGCGATAAAATATGCCCGCGAAAATAATGTGCCTTACTTCGGTATCTGTTTAGGTATGCAATTAGCAACAGTTGAATTTGCACGTAATGTATTAGGTTTAGAAGGTGCGCATTCAGCAGAGTTAGATTCAAATACACCATATCCGATTATAGACTTACTTCCTGAACAGAAAGATATCGAAGATTTAGGTGGTACGTTACGTCTTGGATTATATCCTTGTGCTATTAAAGAGGGTACGTTAGCACACCGTATCTACGGTGAAACAAGTATCGAAGAAAGACATCGTCATCGTTATGAATTTAACAATGAATTCAGAGAACAATTAGAAGAAAATGGCATGGTCTTCTCAGGTACAAGCCCAGATGGTCGATTGATTGAAATGGTAGAAATTCCTGAAAATGATTTCTATCTAGCTTGTCAATTCCATCCAGAGTTCTTATCAAGACCTAACAGAGCACAACCTATTTTTAAAGCTTTTGTTGAAGCAGCATACAAACATCAAAATAAATAAAATATAAGAGGTTGGAACAAAGCGGTTATGATTTATGTATAAACTGCTAATGTTCCAACCTCTATTTTATTATGTTATAAATCTAAATCACGAGTCATTTCTATCATTTGTGTGTATATCTCATAATAAATATAATTAAATGCCATTGTATGAGGTTGCACAATTTTATCATAGTCTTCCGTATAAACAATCGGACGTGGCGTTGATAAATTAACGAAATGCATAAATTGCTCAGGAAAATCATCTACTTTAGGATGATTACATATTAATACAAAATCTATGTCTTTAGCGATTAACGCCTTGACATCTTGAGCAACTTCTTCTGTATAAAATGGTGAAAAAAGAAAAACACGATCAGTTGAATCTATCTCACTAAAAGTTTGAAGTGATGATAATTTTTTACTAGATTTGAGTTTTTCTTCACTCTCTAAAATAAATGATTCAAAGAATTTTAAATCACCATAACCTTTGACATAGACGTAACCTTCGCCACCAATTGCTTGCATTAGACATTGGCCGGCCATTTGTATATCAAGTGCTTGATTTTCTAATCGGTTAAATACACCGATAAGTTGAGTATGTAATATTTTAGACATGATTATCCTCCATTTCATAAGTATTGTAATGAAACATAACGTGTAATGCAATGTCCTATTATTACCTAATTACTTAATTAAGTGGCTTAATATGCTCTACCTAATTTAAGTTTTAAATTTTAAATGAGTATAAACATGCAATTAAAAAAATTTTCTGATATAATGATTTAAAAATCGTGCACTTGCACACAAGGAGGAACTTTCATGCCATTAGTTTCAATGAAAGAAATGTTAATCGACGCGAAAGAGAATGGTTATGCGGTTGGTCAATATAATTTAAATAACTTAGAATTTACACAAGCTATTTTAGAAGCTTCTCAAGAAGAGAATGCTCCAGTTATCTTAGGTGTATCTGAAGGTGCTGCACGTTATATGAGCGGCTTCTATACAGTAGTTAAAATGGTTGAAGGTTTAATGCATGACTTAAACATTACTGTACCAGTAGCTATTCATTTAGATCATGGTTCAAGCTTTGACAAATGTAAAGAAGCTATCGATGCTGGTTTCACATCAGTAATGATTGATGCTTCACACAGTCCATTTGAAGAAAATATTGAAATTACTTCAAAAGTAGTTGAATATGCACACCAACATGGTGTATCTGTAGAAGCTGAATTAGGAACAGTAGGCGGACAAGAAGATGATGTAGTTGGTGGTATTATTTATGCTGATCCAAAAGAATGCCAAGAATTAGTTGAAAGAACTGGTATTGATACATTAGCACCTGCTTTAGGTTCAGTTCATGGTCCTTACAAAGGTGAACCTAAATTAGGATTTAAAGAAATGGAAGAAATCGGTGCATCAACTGGCTTACCATTAGTATTACACGGGGGAACTGGTATCCCAACTAAAGATATCCAAAAAGCTATTCCTTATGGTACAGCTAAAATCAATGTAAATACTGAAAACCAAATTGCTTCTGCTAAAGCTGTAAGAGACGTTTTAAATAACGATCAAGACGTATATGATCCACGTAAATATTTAGGTCCTGCTCGTGAAGCAATTAAAGAAACAGTTAAAGGTAAAATCAGAGAATTTGGTACTTCAAACCGCGCTAAATAGTATAATTAGATAAATTGTTTAGTAACAGCCTAGGACTCAAATAGATGTCTTAGGCTGTTTTTGTTGTGGTAAATACTCAAATGAAATCTTTATAGTATAGAATAACTTCGAAAGAAAGGTGCGAGATTTTAAATATAAATTATGATTTAATTTATATTTTTTAGCAATCCAAGAACTCTTGATTAATTATTTTCTAAAAATGTTTTATAATATTTATATATCTTACTTTATTAGTATTCAATAGAATTTTTACGTTAAATTGAAAAACTAAATGCATCTACGTGTCGACATGATTAACGTTTTACAAATAAAGATTTTTTATCTTATAATGCTAATAATATATAATTTTAAAAATGAGAAACAAAGGAGAAAAGACTTATGACTCAAGAGGTAATAAAAATCCGAGGTGGTCAGACGCTTGAAGGAGAAGTCACAATTAGTGGTGCTAAAAATAGTGCTGTAGCGATTATTCCAGCAACGCTACTAGCCCAAGGTCAAGTGAAGTTAGATGGCTTACCACAAATTTCTGATGTAGAGACACTAATCAGTTTGTTAGAGGATTTAAATATAAAAGTGAGTTTAGATGGCAAACAGTTAGAAGTCGATACTACTGAAATTCAAAATGCACCGCTACCTAATAATAAAGTAGAGTCCTTACGTGCATCTTACTATATGATGGGGGCAATGTTAGGACGCTTTAAAAAATGTGTGATTGGCTTGCCAGGCGGTTGCCCATTAGGACCTCGTCCAATTGATCAACACATTAAAGGTTTTAAAGCTTTAGGTGCTGAAATTGATGAGTCAAGCGAGACATCTATGAAAATCGAGGCTAAAGAATTACATGGCGCTAATATTTTTCTTGATATGGTAAGTGTAGGGGCTACAATCAACATTATGCTTGCTGCTGTCCACGCTAAGGGTCAAACAATCATTGAAAATGCAGCAAAAGAGCCAGAAGTTGTAGATGTTGCTAACTTTTTAAATAGTATAGGTGCGGAAATTAAAGGTGCAGGTACAAGTTCATTAAAAATTAGTGGAGTAGAAGAATTACATGGCACTGAATATAGTGTCATACCTGATCGTATTGAAGCTGGAACATATATGTGTATCGCTGCTGCGGTGGGTAAAGAGATATCGATTAATAATATCGTGCCAAAACATGTCGAAGCTTTAACAATGAAATTAAAAGAATTAGGTGCCGATATAGAAGTTGATAGCGATGCTGAAAAAGTAACTATTAAACGTCAGTCAACATATAAAAATGTTGATATTAAAACGTTAGTTTATCCTGGATTTGCCACGGATTTACAACAACCAATTACGCCGTTATTATTTATGACAGACGGCCCATCGTTTGTAACAGAAACAATTTATCCTGCACGTTTCAGACACGTAGAAGAATTGAAAAAAATGGGCGCAAACATTGAAGCGGACATGACTTTAGGAACAGCTACAATTAAACCTTCCAAATTAAATGGTGCAGAAGTTTATGCAAGTGATTTACGTGCGGGGGCGTGTTTAATTACAGCTGGTTTATTAGCTGAAGGCATTACAACAGTATACAATGTAAAACATATCTATAGAGGATATACAGATATCGTTAAAAATTTAAAAACATTAGGCGCAGATATTTGGACTGAACAAATATAAAGATATCTGATATAATAATTATATTAGATACTAAATGAGGTTGGCGAATAATAGTTAAACGTGTGTAACTATACTCTAACCTCTGTAGTACCTACCATGTTTAAGATGTTTTGAATAGAGGTGAAGACAATGGAAATCTGTCCATATCTTGAAGAAACCTTTAAAATTGTTGGTAGAAGTTGGAACGGTTTAATCATTAATTATCTATCTCGATGCACTGATTATACTGCGCACTTTTCCGATATGAAAAGGGATTTAAAGACGATTACTCCACGTGCATTAAGCATAAAACTAACTGATCTAGGTGAATGGGGATTAGTAGAGAAGAAAGTAGTTTCAACTAGTCCAGTATCCATTATTTATGAATTAACCGATAAAGGAAAGGCATTAGCGGAAGCTTTAGCGCCTATGGAAGAATGGGCTAGAAAATACGTTACTCTCGAAGAAGAAGTAAAGTCTAAATAATAGATTATTAAGGCTGAGACATTTTGATTAAGTGTCTCAGCCTTTAGTATTGTCAGTAGTTATATAAAATGAAGTTGCATTCGACTTTCTCTTTCTTTATTTTAATCGTTGCTTCCTAAGTTTTTAAACTATTACTATTCTTATTCCTTATTAAAATGCTATGTTTAATTTTTAACAGAAAGGATACACATAGAATATAACGATTCTTAAGGAGTGAAGAATTGATGAGAAATTATACTCAACAATATATAAATGGCGAATGGATTGATAGCGAGAGTGGAGAAACAATAGACGTTATTAATCCGGCTACTGAAGAAGTTATTGGTAAAGTAGCTAAAGGTAATGAAAAAGATGTAGATAAAGCAGTTGAAGCAGCTAATGATGTATATTTAGAATTTCGCCATAGTTCAGTTAAAGAAAGAAAAGAATTATTAGATAAAATCGTAGAAGAATATAAAAATAGAAAACAAGATATTATTGAAGCAATTACAGATGAATTAGGTGCACCACTTAGCATGTCTGAAAGTGTGCACTATCAAATGGGCTTAAATCACTTCCAAGAAGCTAGTAGAGCTTTAGAATCATTTGAATTTGAAGAACGACGTGGAGATGCTCTAGTAACTAAAGAAGCTATTGGAGTAGCAGGTTTAGTAACACCATGGAACTTTCCAACTAACCAAACATCATTAAAACTTGCGGCGGCATTTGCAGCAGGTAGTCCGGTTGTACTTAAACCTTCTGAAGAAACACCATTTGCGGCAGTTATTTTAGCAGAAATCTTTGATAAAGCAGGCGTGCCTAAAGGCGTCTTTAACTTAGTTAATGGTGATGGCGAAGGTGTAGGAAATCCTTTAAGTGAACATCCTAAAGTAAGAATGATGTCATTTACTGGTTCAGGCCGTACAGGTTCTAAGATTATGGAGAAAGCTTCTAAAGACTTCAAGAAAGTTTCACTTGAATTAGGTGGTAAATCTCCATATATCGTATTAGACGATGTTGACGTCAAAGAAGCAGCGAAAGCAACTACTGGAAAAGTAGTTAATAATACTGGACAAGTTTGTACAGCTGGTACACGTATTTTAATACCAGCAAGCAAAAAAGAAGAATTCTTATCAGCATTAAAAGAAGAATTTAGTAATGTTAAAGTTGGCAATCCTCGTGAAGAAGGTACGCAAGTAGGACCAATTATAAGTAAAAAACAATTCGATACAGTGCAATCTTATATCGATAAAGGTATAGAAGAAGGTGCTGAATTACTTTATGGTGGCCCAGGTAAACCAGAGGGCTTAGATACTGGTTACTTTGCAAGACCAACAATCTTTGTCAATGTAGATAATGATATGACAATTGCGCGAGAAGAAATATTCGGACCAGTTGCTTCAGTTATCACTTATAACGATTTAGATGAAGCAATCGAAATCGCTAATGATACAGAATATGGTTTAGCTGGTTATGTCATTGGTAAAGATAAAGAAACACTTCAAAAAGTAGCACGTTCGATTGAAGCAGGCAGAATAGAAATTAATGAAGCTGCTGCTCAACCTGACTTACCATTTGGTGGTTATAAACAATCAGGTATTGGTCGTGAATGGGGCGACTATGGTATTGAAGAATTCTTAGAAGTAAAATCAATAGCTGGATATTTTAAATAATTTAAGCAATTAATTAATATATCAAATATAACAGTGCATGGGACCTAAATAGTTCCATGTGCTGTTTTATTTTTTGAAATTTATTAAAATCATTTTGTATTTAAATTGAAAATTTGCTATATTAATTCTAGTATTTAAGACTTTTAATAATTAAAAAATCGTACTGTGCGTTATTCGATTTTGCATTTTCATAAAAAGACAATTAGAATAAACACTTACTGAATTATCAATAAGTCTTTAGAAAAAACTAAGAAATGGGTGCAGTTTATGCCTGAAAAAGAACGTACATCTCCACAATATGAATCGTTTCATGAATTATATAAAAACTACACAACTAAAGAACTGACACAAAAAGCAAAATCACTAAAGCTTACAAACTATAGTAAATTGAATAAAAGTGAACTTGTTCTAGCTATTATGGAAGCGCAGATGGAAAAAGATGGAAATTACTATATGGAAGGCGTATTAGATGATATTCAACCTGATGGCTACGGATTTTTAAGAACTGTAAACTATTCAAAAGGTGAAAAAGATATCTATATTTCCGCTAGCCAAATTCGACGTTTTGAAATTAAACGAGGAGATAAAGTAACTGGTAAAGTACGTAAGCCTAAAGATAACGAGAAATATTATGGCTTGCTTCAAGTTGACTTTGTAAATGACGAAAATGCAGAAGTAGTCAAAAAACGTCCTCACTTCCAAGCTTTAACACCTCTTTATCCTGAGGAAAGAATCGTATTAGAAACAGATCCCCAAAATTATTCAACACGTATTATGGATTTAGTAACTCCAATCGGTCTCGGTCAACGTGGACTTATAGTAGCTCCTCCAAAAGCCGGTAAAACATCACTACTTAAAGAAATTGCCAATGCTATTAGTACCAATAAACCGGATGCAAAATTATTTATTCTATTAGTTGGTGAGCGTCCTGAAGAGGTAACTGATATTGAACGTTCAGTAGAATCAGCCGAAGTTGTGCACTCTACGTTTGATGAACCACCTCAACACCATGTTAAAGTAGCGGAGTTATTACTTGAAAGAGCTAAGCGTCTTGTTGAGATAGGCCAAGATGTAATTATTTTAATGGACTCAATTACACGTTTAGCACGTGCTTATAACCTTGTTATTCCTCCAAGTGGTAGAACCTTATCAGGAGGATTAGACCCAGCTTCACTACATAAGCCTAAAGCATTCTTTGGGGCTGCTCGTAACATTGAAGCTGGAGGGAGCTTAACTATTTTGGCGACTGCCTTAGTAGAAACTGGTTCTCGTATGGACGATATGATTTATGAGGAATTTAAAGGAACAGGTAACATGGAACTTCATCTTGATCGTAAGTTGTCAGAACGCCGTATCTTCCCAGCAATTGATATTGGTAGAAGTTCAACACGTAAAGAAGAATTACTTATTAGTAAATCTGAGCTTGAATCACTATGGCAGTTAAGAAACATGTTCACTGATTCTACAGACTTTACTGAAAGATTTATTAGAAAATTAAAACGTTCAGAAAATAATAAAGAATTTTTCCAACAGTTACAAAAAGCAGCAAAAGAAAGTACTAAAACTGGCAAACCGATTATCTAATGAATATCGGTTTGAGGGTTGCGTTTTAAAGTAATAACGATTATAATTACCAAGTATTGGGTAAAAAACTCACAAACAACTCTGTTCCGGATGGTTCAGGGCAAAGGAGCTGAAAATAAAATGAGACAAGGAATTCATCCTGAATACCACAAAGTAATCTTTTTAGATACTACAACTAACTTTAAGTTTTTAAGTGGTTCAACTAAAACATCTTCAGAAACTATGGAATGGGAAGATGGAAATGAATACCCAGTTATTCGTTTAGACGTATCTTCTGATTCACATCCATTCTACACTGGACGTCAAAAATTCGCTGCGGCGGATGGTCGTGTGGAACGTTTCAACAAAAAGTTTGGTCTCAAATCAAACAACAATTAATTGTAAGTTTAAACTGTCTGCCTAATCTATTGTATATAGAATTGTGTAGGCAGTTTTTTTATTTTCTATACTTTTGTTTGAAAGCATTATGTAACTATAAAAATATGCTAAGTTAAAATATTCAATTTATTTTATTATATTTTCGGTCTGAATGAGTTATACATAAAGTAATTTATAATATATAGAAATATGATATAATTAAGCGATTATGTTTTGATAAAGGTGGAACTTATAATGTATGAAACTTACCATTCAGGTTGGATTGAATGCATTACTGGAAGTATGTTTAGTGGTAAATCTGAAGAGTTGATTCGCAGATTACGTAGAGGAATCTATGCCAAACAGAAAGTAATAGTGTTTAAGCCGGCTATCGACAATCGTTACCATAAAGAAAAAGTAGTCTCGCATGATGGTAATGAGCTAGAAGCCATTAATATTTCATTTGCAAAAGATATTTTGCTTCATGATTTAGCTCATGTAGATGTTATAGGTATAGATGAAATTCAATTTTTTGATAAAGAAATTGTTAATATAGTTGAAAAGCTTGCAGATGATGGACATAGAGTAATTGTAGCTGGATTGGATATGGATTTCCGCGGAGAACCATTTGAACCAATGCCACAAATTATGGCCGTCAGTGAACAAGTTACTAAGTTACAAGCTGTATGTGCCGTGTGTGGTGCTCCTTCAAGTAGAACTCAACGATTAATCAATGGAGAACCTGCTAAAATAGATGATCCGACAATTTTAGTTGGTGCTAACGAAAGTTATGAACCTAGATGTAGAGCACATCATATTGTTGCACCAAGTACTAACGATGAGGAGGAATTATAGTGTTTGATCAACTAGATATTGTTGAAGAAAGATATGAACAACTAAATGAAATGTTAAGTGACCCAGAGGTCGTTAATGATTCTGATAAATTACGCAAATATTCTAAAGAACAAGCTGATCTTCAAAAAACGGTAGATGTTTATAGAGATTATAAAAGTAAAAAAGAAGAGCTTGAAGAAATAGAAGAAATGTTGAATGAAACAGACGATAAAGAAGAAATTGATATGTTAAAAGAAGAAAGCTCAAGCTTGAAATCAGCTATTCCTGAGTTAGAAGAAGAACTTAAATTCTTATTAATTCCTAAAGATCCTAATGACGACAAAGATGTTATCGTTGAGATTAGAGCAGCAGCTGGTGGAGACGAAGCGGCCATCTTTGCTGGTGATTTATTAAGAATGTACACAAAATACGCTGAATCTCAAAATTTCAAAACAGAAATTGTAGAAGCGGCTGAAAGTGATCATGGCGGTTACAAAGAAATTAGTTTCTCAGTTTCTGGGAACGGCGCTTATAGTAAGCTAAAGTTTGAAAATGGCGCACATCGAGTACAACGTGTACCTGAAACTGAATCGGGTGGCCGTATTCATACATCAACTGCTACAGTAGCGGTATTACCTGAAGTTGAAGATGTTGAAATTGAAATTCGCAATGAAGATTTAAAAATTGATACGTATCGTTCTAGCGGTGCGGGTGGTCAGCACGTCAACACAACAGACTCTGCTGTACGTATCACCCACTTACCAACGGGCGTTATTGCAACATCATCTGAAAAATCTCAAATTCAAAACCGAGAAAAAGCATTAAAAGTATTAAAAGCACGTTTATATGACATGAAATTACAAGAAGAACAACAGAAATATGCCGCACAACGTAAGTCAGCTGTAGGTACAGGTGATCGCTCTGAACGTGTAAGAACGTACAATTATCCACAAAGTCGTGTAACAGACCACCGTATTGGATTAACATTACAAAAGTTAGATCAAATTATGGAAGGTAAGTTAGATGAAATTATTGATGCATTAACACTTTCAGAACAAACTGATAAATTGAAAGAACTAAATAATGGCGAGCTTTAAAGATAAACTGCATCAAGCCATTGATCTAGCTACTGAAAAAGGTTATGAACAAGCTCGAGCAGAATGGTTAATGCTAGATTTATTTGGATGGTCTAGAACTGACTATTTGATTCATATGTATGATGAAATGACTAAAGCTGAAGAAGCGAAGTTTTCACTTGCTTTAGAACGTATGTTAACAGGTGAGCCTATACAATATATCGTTGGATTTCAATCATTTTATGGCTATCAATTTCAAGTGAATCAACATTGCTTAATTCCCCGTCCAGAAACTGAAGAAGTAATGCTTCATTTTCTTGAAAATTGTAAAGATCAAGCGACTATAGCTGATATAGGTACAGGAAGTGGTGCAATAGCGCTTACTTTAAAAAAATTAAACCCTAGTTTAAACGTTATTGCCACAGACTTAGTTCAAGAGACGTTAGACTTAGCAATAGATAATGCTTACCATTTAAATGTAGATGTTGAATTTTTAAAGGGAGATGCACTAAAACCATTGATTAAGCGCAACATTAAATTAGATGGTTTAATTTCCAATCCCCCTTATATTAATTTTGATGACAAAGATGATATGGTCGATACAGTAGTTAAATATGAACCACATGTGGCTTTATTCGCGAAAAATAAAGGCTATGCTATTTATGAAGCGATACTAGATGATTTACCACAAGTATTAAATGACAATGCTTATGTAACATTTGAGATTGGTTACAATCAAGGCGAGAAATTAAAAGAAATCATTTTAAATAAATATCCAAATATTACTGTGAACGTGATTAAAGATATTAATGGCATCGACAGAATTGTGTCATTTAAATGGTAAACAGAGTGAAGTTACTTATCTAATTGAAAAGGTTGGGTGAGTAACTTCTTGTTATATTAATTAACAATATGTGAGGAAAGGAGCGCAAAATATGAAAACAATGATTTGGGATATGCGTGAATATAAAGACATGCCATTAACATTTGCAGGATTAAAAACTATAAAAGAAATTTATAACCATGGCGGTTTAGTTGCGATTCCCACTGAAACAGTATATGGACTGGGAGCCAATGCTAGAGATGAGCAAGCGGTATCTCGTATATATGAAGCGAAAGGGCGACCATCAGATAATCCATTAATTGTACATATACATAGTCAACAACAATTAAAGGATTTTGTGGCTGAGATTCCTGAAGAAGCAAAGAAATTTATGGATGTATTTTGGCCTGGACCAATTTCATTTATCTTACCGCTAAAAAAAGGCTATTTGTGCGAAAAAGTCACAGGAGGATTAGACTCTATAGCAGTGCGTATGCCTAGTCATCCCATTGGGCGAGCTATTTTACAGTATGTTAACTTGCCTATCGCTGCTCCTAGCGCTAACTTAAGCGGCCGACCATCACCTACGACGTTTCAACATGTGTATAATGATCTCAATGAGAAGATTGAAGGAATTGTAAATGGCGATCAAAGCGAAGAAGGTTTAGAAAGTACAGTGCTTGATTGTACCCGTTATCCTTTTAAAATCGCGCGCCCTGGAGCGATTACTCAAGCTATGTTAAATGAAGTCATACCTGATAGTGTTATTTATTATGATTATAATTCTATCGATAAACCGATTGCACCAGGCATGAAGTATAAGCATTATTCTCCAGAAACACCTATTTCTATGGTGACCAACATAGCCCACCCCATTGAAAATGGTGAAAATTGGAGTAATGTAGCTTTCATTTTGCCGAGAACCTTAAAACAATTTGCTCCGCAAGAGGCTTTCTTCATTCCTTTATGCGAGGACGAAACTGACGTTAAAGAGGCTAATCATAATTTATATCATATTCTTCATATTATTGATGAGAATCCTTTAATTCATAGGGCGTTTATTTATGCTTTTAACGATGAAATTGAATCAGAAGCAATTATGAATCGTATGACCAAAGCTACAGGTAATCATATAGTTAGAGGTGAAGATTTATGAAAATAACATTTGTATGTACCGGTAATACTTGTCGCAGTCCGATTGCTGAAAGTATAGCAAAGAGATTATTGAAGAACGACGAAGTTAATTCTAGAGGATTATTTGCTTCTAATGGTCAAGCAATTACTCCCGAAGCATTGGAAGTTATTTTGAAAAATGACTTGCCAGAACCTTCAACAGCACAACAGTTTAGTGAAGACGACTTGCAAAGTGATTTAATTCTTACGATGACAGAAAATCATAAATTACAGTTGCAACATCTCTATGGAAATCAAAAACATATATATCAACTAAGTGAATATGTTGGGGAATCAATGGACATTGATGACCCATTCGGAGGTAGTATTGATACGTATCGGGAAACCTTTAATCAATTATATTACTTAATTGATAGATTAACTCATGTTTCATAAAGCGAAATATTATACAAATAGTATATGTAACGTCCTAAATACGTTATAATGAAGAAGTATAGTTAGTTTGCTATGCTTCTTTTAATATGTAATCAAGGGAGAGATGAATATGCAAGAACTTACAACTTTGTTAAATGAATTGAAAGAACAATCATTTTTTAAAGAAGGTGAAATTTGCCTAATTGGATGTTCGACTTCTGAAGTTATAGGTGAAAAAATTGGTTCAGTTGGTTCAATGGATGTTGCTAAAGATATTTTTAATTCACTAGAAAAGGTAAAAAAAGACACAGGCGTCTCTTTTGCATTCCAAGGTTGTGAACATATCAATAGATCAATTACTATTGAACGAGAAGATTTTAATCCGTTAACGATGGAAGAAGTCACAGTTGTTCCCGATGTTCATGCTGGTGGAAGTCTTGCAACATACGCGTATCAACATATGAAAGATCCAGTAGTTGTTGAGCATATCACTGTTCCTAAGGGTATTGATATTGGCCAAACACTAATTGGAATGCATATTAAACATGTTTGCGTGCCGATTAGAACTAGTGTTAAACAAGTGGGCGAAGCTATTGTTACTATTGCCACTTCTAGACCTAAAAAAGTCGGCGGTGAACGAGCTAAATATGAGTAGTTTCTAAAAATAGGGGGAATTTTTATGTCATATATCAAAAATCAAGATAAAGTTATTTATGAGGCCATTCAAAATGAGTACAACAGACAAAACAATAATATCGAACTTATAGCATCTGAAAACTTTGTTTCTGAAGCAGTTATGGAAGCGCAAGGTTCTGTAATGACTAATAAATATGCTGAAGGCTACCCTGGACGTCGTTATTATGGTGGTTGTGGCTATATAGATGTTTCTGAAACAATTGCGATTGAACGTGCAAAAGCTTTGTTTGGAGCTGAACATGTTAACGTACAACCACATTCAGGATCTCAAGCTAACATGGCAGTTTACTTAGTAGCATTAGAAATGGGCGATACAGTACTAGGTATGAATTTAAGCCATGGAGGCCATTTAACACACGGCTCACCAGTAAATTTTAGTGGTAAATTTTATAATTTCGTAGAGTACGGTGTAGATAAAGAAGCAGAGAGAATTGACTACGAAGAAGTACGTAAATTAGCACAACAGCACAAACCTAAACTAATCGTTGCAGGTACTTCAGCTTATTCAAGAGAATTAGACTTTAAAAAGTTTAAAGAAATCGCTGATGAAGTTGGTGCTAAATTAATGGTCGATATGGCACATATAGCTGGCTTAGTTGCCGCTGGTTTACATGCTAATCCGGTTGAATATGCTGACTTTGTAACAACAACTACTCATAAAACATTAAGAGGGCCTCGTGGTGGCTTAATTCTTTGTAAAGAGAAATATAAAAAAGAAATTGATAAAACAATTTTCCCTGGTATCCAAGGTGGACCTTTAGAACATGTTATAGCTGCCAAAGCAGTAGCGTTTGGTGAAGCGTTAGAACAAAATTTTAAAGCTTACCAAGAACAAGTTATTAAAAACGCTAAAGTTTTAGCAGAAACTTTACAAGAAGAAGGTTTCAGAATTGTTTCTGGCGGAACAGACAACCACCTATTATTAGTTGACGTTAAAAACTCTGTTAATGTAACTGGTAAAGAAGCGGAAGCAACGTTAGATTCGATTGGTATAACATGCAATAAAAATACTATTCCATTTGACCAAGAAAAAGCTTTCGTTACAAGTGGTATCCGATTAGGTACTCCAGCTGCAACTACAAGAGGTTTTGATGAAGAAGCTTTTAAAGAAGTTGGGCGTATTATTAGTCTAGTATTGAAAAACCCAAATGATGACTCAAAATTAAAAGAAGCTAGAGAAAGAGTAACTAGTTTAACTTCGAAACACCCATTATATGAATAATTGTATTTAAATTGGAGGAAAAGTAATAATGAGCAAAGTACATGTATTTGATCACCCATTAATTCAACACAAATTAAGTTATATTCGCGACGTAAATACTGGGACTAAAGTATTTAGAGAACTCGTTGACGAAGTAGGCATGCTAATGGCTTACGAAGTAACTAGAGATTTAGAACTACAAGACGTTGAAGTTAAAACCCCTGTAACTACTATGACTGCTAAAAGATTAGCAGGTAAAAAACTCGCTATCGTGCCTATCCTTAGAGCAGGTTTAGGAATGACGGATGGTGTATTAAGCTTAGTTCCAGCAGCACGTGTTGGTCATATTGGTCTATACCGTGACCCTGAAACTTTAAAAGCCGTTGAATATTTTGCGAAGCTTCCACAAGATATTGACGAAAGACAAATTATTGTAGTTGATCCAATGTTAGCAACTGGAGCCTCAGCAATTGAAGCGATTAATTCACTTAAAAAGCGTGGCGCTAAAAACATTAGATTCATGTGCCTAATTGCAGCACCTGAAGGCGTAGAAAAAATGAAAGAAGCTCATGACGATGTAGATATTTATATAGCAGCACTAGATGAGAAACTTAATGATAAAGCATACATTACACCTGGATTGGGTGATGCTGGAGACAGACTATTCGGCACTAAATAGTGTTAGGAGAAATAAGATATGAGAAAGATTATGACAGTCTTTGGTACAAGACCAGAAGCGATTAAAATGGCACCATTGGTAAAAGCACTAGAAAATGATTCAGTGTTGGAGCCAATGATTGTTGTAACTGCTCAACATCGAGAAATGTTAGATTCTGTACTTCAAACGTTTGATATCAAACCTCATTATGATTTAGATGTTATGAAAAAAGGGCAAACACTTTCAGAAATTACATCTAGAGCAATGAATCAGCTTGAACTAATTATCAAAGAGGAACAACCAGATATGGTATTAGTACATGGAGATACAACAACTACATTTTCCGGAGCGCTTGCTGCATTTTATAACCAAGTCTCAGTAGGGCATGTGGAAGCAGGATTAAGAACAAGAGATAAGTACGCACCTTTTCCTGAAGAAATTAATCGCCAAATGGTGAGTAACATCGCTGACTTACATTTTGCTCCAACTGCTCGTGCAGCGATGAATTTAATTAATGAACAAAAACCTCAAGATTCAATCATAGTTACCGGTAATACAGCAATCGATACCTTAAATCTAACAATAAAAGATGATTATAATTCTAAAGTATTAGATGAACACAATAATAAAAGGATTCTTTTATTAACAGTACATCGCAGAGAAAACATTGGGCAACCAATGATTAATGTTTTTCAAGCAATTCGAAAATTAGTAGATGATTATGAGGATGTAGTGGTAGTTTATCCCATCCATTTAAATCCTAAAGTAAGAGAATTATCTAAAGAATTCCTTGGTGAACACTCACGTATTAAATTAATTGAACCTTTAGATGTAGTTGATTTTCATAATTTTGCTAGTAAAGCGTATCTAATTTTGACGGATTCAGGTGGAGTTCAAGAAGAAGCACCATCACTGAATAAACCAGTACTAGTGCTTCGGGATGTTACTGAAAGACCTGAAGGTGTTGAAGCGGGCACGTTAAAAGTAATAGGTACAAACATAGATAGTGTCTACTCTGAAACTAAGAAATTATTAGATGATACATCTATCTACCAAACTATGGCGATGACTCAAAATCCTTATGGTGATGGGGAAGCTTCAACAAGAATATGTGATAGTATTAAATATTATTTAGGCCTCTCAAATAAACAACCTAAAGAATTTAAAGGATAAAAGCTAATTAAAAATAAGAACAACTTGTGACGAAATAGCTTTTAAATTGTGCAATAACTTGAATAAAATTGACACACTATATCCCCTATATTATTATTGAAATTGTATGAGTGGGACGGTTTACGTGGTTGTCATAAGTAAATTTGGAGGCATAAATAATGGGGCGTTTCAGCATCATATTTAAACAATTCATTCAATACTATATTTACTTTATAATATTATTGGCTGTTTTGTACGTTATTATTCCTAATCCTTTCATATTGGGATTAATAATAGGATCATTAGGCTCTTTAATTAATACATACATCTTTGAGCTTTACTTATCTCGGGCTAAACAACCTGATAATCTACATATTTCTACGGGCAATATTTGGAGATACTTAGTCGCAATTATTGCGTGCTTAATATGGTTTTTCTTTAAAGATTATGTGAATATTATTGGAATAATTATTGGTCTCATGATTTCTTATGTAATAATCATTGTACGGCCCTTATTACACAGGGAGTAAAATTCTATGAAGAAAGAGGTGAGTATATGGATCACAAATCACCACTCACAAGTTTTAATTTGTTCGGGTTTGATATTGTTTTCAACATGGCAAGTATCCTAATGTTAGTCATTACTGCAGTTATAGTCTTTTTAATTGCTATTATTTGTACGCGTAATTTGCAAAAGAGACCTTCAGGTAAACAAAACTTTATTGAATGGATCTTTGACTTTGTAAGAGGAATTATTGAAAGTAATATGGCTTGGAAAAAGGGTGGTCAGTTCCACTTTTTAGCGGTCACATTGATTCTGTTCATTTTTGTAGCAAATATGCTAGGTTTACCCTTTGCTATAGTGACGCATGATCATTATTTATGGTGGAAATCACCGACCGCTGATGCGACGGTAACATTGACATTATCAACAATGATGATCTTGCTGACACATTATTACGGTGTGAAAATGCGTGGTACTAAAGCATATGTAGGAAATTACTTTAAACCTTTCTGGCCATTAGCGATTATTAATGTATTTGAAGAGTTTTCTTCAACATTAACGCTTGGTCTACGTTTATATGGTAATATTTTCGCCGGCGAATTATTACTTTCATTACTAGCAGGCTTATTTTTCCAAAGCGGCTGGGGTTGGATAATTAGTATCCCAGGTTTATTAGTATGGCAAGGTTTCTCAATCTTCGTCGGTTCAATCCAAGCATATATCTTTATTATGCTTTCAATGGTTTACATGTCCCACAAAGTAGCGGACACACATTAATTTAAAAAAATTTAGGAGGAATTATTAATATGGGTTTAATAGCAGCAGCAATTGCAATCGGTTTATCAGCACTAGGCGCAGGTATCGGTAACGGTCTTATCGTATCTAGAACAGTTGAAGGTGTAGCACGTCAGCCAGAGGCTCGTGGTCAATTAATGAGTATTATGTTCATTGGTATTGGTTTAGTTGAGGCACTTCCAATCATCGGTGTTGTAATCGCATTCATGACACTTTTCCAATAAGAAAATTTCATGGCGAAGTCTCTTGGACCTTCGCCGTTCGTTTTATTTAATGACATAGTGATGATTAATAATGAAAGGAGTGTCATATACCAGTGAATGCATTAACTAATTCATTCGTTTTAGGCGCAGCAAGTGGTGGCGTTGAGTGGGGTACAGTATTCGTTACTTTAGCTACCTTTATTATTCTATTAGCGTTATTAAAGAAATTTGCTTGGGGTCCATTAAAAGAAGTAATGGATAAACGTGAACGTGATATTAATAGAGATATTGATGAAGCTGAAGAAGCAAAACTTAACGCTCAAAAACTTGAAGAAGAAAATAAAAAGACACTTAAAGAAACACAAGATGAAGTTCAACGTATTCTCGAAGATGCTAGAGTGCAAGCACGTAAGCAACAAGAAGATATTCTACATGAGGCTAATATTCGTGCAAACGGCATGATTGAAACAGCACAGAGTGAAATCAATAGTGAAAAAGAAAGAGCACTTGCAGATATTAATAACCAAGTTTCTGAATTATCAGTATTGATCGCTTCTAAAGTCTTACAAAAAGAAATTTCTGAACAAGATCAAAAAGCACTAGTTGATAAGTATCTTAAAGAGGCAGGCGATAAATAATGGCAAACGTAGCAAATAAATACGCTAAAGCATTATTTGACGTATCTCTTAAGAAAGAAAACTTGGATTTAATGTATGAAGAATTAGAAGTAGTGAATCATGCTACTCAAGACTATACTAAAGATTTAAAAGCCATAGATTCAAATCCTAATCAACCGGCATCTCAAAGACGTCAGTTTGTTGAGCATGTATTTGGCGAGGCGAATGGCTATTTAAAAAATATGTTAATGATTCTTGCTAACAACCGTCATTTAGAACTTATTAATTCAATCTTTAAAGAGTTTAAAAGTCTATATAATGAACATTACAATCAAGACTCGGCTATTGTTGAATCAGTTTATCAACTAAGCGACGAAGAACTTGAAAGAATTAAAGCATTAATCATTAATAAAACAAAACTAGCTCAAGTACATATTACGACTAAAATTAATCCTAATCTAATTGGTGGATTTAGAGTGAAAGTCGGTACAACGGTACTAGATGGTAGTGTTAGAAAAGATTTAGAACAAATTGAACGTAAATTTAAAAGAGTTAACTAAAATAAAAGAGGAGTGACATAGATGGCCATAAAAGCTGAAGAAATCAGTGCTTTACTACGCTCACAAATTGAAAATTATGAGTCTGAAATGTCTGTAACTGATGTTGGTACCGTTCTTCAAATTGGTGACGGTATTGCATTAATTCACGGATTAAACGACTGTATGGCTGGTGAGCTTGTAGAGTTCTCAAATGGTGTTCTTGGTTTAGCACAAAACCTTGAAGAATCAAATGTGGGTGTAGTTATTCTAGGACCTTATAGTGAAATTACTGAAGGCGATGAAGTTAGACGTACTGGACGAATCATGGAAGTACCAGTAGGTGAAGAACTTATCGGTCGTGTAGTTAACCCACTTGGTCAACCTATTGATGGTCAAGGACCAATCAATACAACTAAAACACGTCCAGTTGAACAGAAAGCAACTGGAGTAATGGCTCGTAAATCAGTAGACGAACCGTTACAAACAGGTATTAAAGCAATTGATGCCTTAGTACCAATTGGCCGTGGTCAACGTGAGTTAATCATTGGGGATAGACAAACTGGTAAAACAACAATCGGTATTGATACTATCTTAAACCAAAAAGGTTTAGACACAATCTGTATTTATGTTGCGATTGGTCAAAAAGATTCAACAGTTAGAGCTAATGTTGAAAAGTTACGTCAAGCTGGTGCGCTAGATTATACAATTATTGTTTCAGCATCAGCATCAGAACCATCACCATTGCTTTATATTGCTCCATATTCAGGAGTAACAATGGGCGAAGAATTTATGTTTAATGGTAAACATGTTCTTGTGGTTTATGATGATTTAACTAAACAAGCGGCTGCTTACCGTGAATTATCACTATTATTACGTAGACCACCAGGTCGTGAAGCTTATCCAGGTGACGTATTCTACTTACATAGTAGACTATTAGAAAGAGCGGCTAAATTGAATGATTCTTTAGGTGGCGGTTCAATTACTGCATTACCTATTATTGAAACGCAAGCTGGAGATATTTCAGCATACGTTCCTACTAACGTTATTTCTATCACTGACGGTCAAATCTTCTTACAATCTGATTTATTCTTCTCTGGTGTAAGACCAGCCATTAACGCAGGTCAATCTGTATCACGTGTAGGTGGTTCAGCACAAATTAAAGCTATGAAGAAAGTAGCCGGTACGCTACGTTTAGACTTAGCTTCTTACAGAGAATTAGAATCATTTGCTCAGTTCGGTTCAGATTTAGATGAATTTACTGCTAAGAAATTAGAACGTGGTAAACGTACGGTTGAAGTCTTAAAACAAGATCAAAACAAACCGTTACCAGTTGAGAATCAAGTTTTAATTATTTACGCATTAACTAAAGGTTACTTAGATGATATTCCAGTAGAAGATATCAGCCGTTTCGAAGAAGAACTAAATAGTTGGGCTAAATCAAATGGTTCAGACTTATTAAGTGAAATCAGAGAAACTGGTGCCTTACCATCTGACGATAAATTTGATGCAACGCTTAGTGAATTCAAGAAAAGTTTTAGCAAATCTGAATAATTAAACTTTAAATCGAAAAGGTGGTGAGATAATGGCTTCTCTAAAAGAAATTGATGGTCGTATTAAATCGACTAAAAAGATGAAACAAATTACCAAAGCAATGAACATGGTATCAAGTTCAAAATTACGTCGAGCTGAAAAGAATACTAATCAATTTGAACCATATATGGAAAAGATGCAAGATGCTATTACAGCTATAGCTGGAGCAAGTAAAAACTCTAGTCATCCAATGTTAAGACCTAGACAAGTTCAACGTAGTGGCTATTTAGTCATTACAAGTGATAAAGGTTTAGCAGGTGCATATAGTTCAAATGTACTCAAACGACTCATTGAAGATATTAAAGAAAAACATTCAAGTAGTGATGAATATAGCATTATTGTGCTTGGTCAAACTGGTGTTGATTTCCTTAAAAATAGAGGTTATGAAATAGAGAATTCACTTGTTGATGTTCCTGATCAACCTTCATTTAAATCAATACAAGCTGTTGCAAAACATGCAGTTGACCTTTTCAGTGAAGAACATATTGATGAATTGAAGATTTACTATAGTCATTATGTTAGTGTTCTTGAAAATAAACCGTCTACTAAACAAGTTCTTCCATTATCTCAAGAAGATTCTAGCCAAGGTAAAGGTCAAATGTCTTCATACGAATTTGAACCAGATAAAGAATCAATCCTAAGTGTTATTCTTCCACAATATGTTGAAAGTTTAATTTATGGAACGATTCTTGACGCAAAAGCTAGTGAACATGCAGCACGTATGACTGCTATGAAAAATGCTTCTGATAATGCAACTGAACTTATTGATGACTTATCATTAAAATACAATAGAGCAAGACAAGCCGAAATCACACAACAAATTACTGAAATTGTAAGTGGTTCCGCAGCATTTGATTAATATTTAAAGGAGGAAACAACATGGGTATTGGCCGTGTAACTCAGGTTATGGGTCCTGTAATTGACGTTCGCTTTGAACATAATGAAATACCTGAAATAAACAACGCCCTTATCATTGACGTACCTAAAGAAGATGGCACTTTCGAATTAACATTAGAAGTAGCTTTACAATTAGGGGACGACGTGGTACGTACGATTGCCATGGATTCAACAGACGGCGTTCAACGTGGTATGGAAGTTAAGAACACTGGTAAAGATATCAGTGTTCCTGTAGGCGAAGTAACATTAGGTCGCGTATTTAATGTTTTAGGAGATACTATTGATTTAGATGGAGAATTAGATACTACTGTTAGACGTGATCCTATTCACCGTCCTTCACCAAATTTTGACGAATTATCTACAGAGGTAGAAATTCTTGAAACAGGTATCAAAGTCGTAGATTTATTAGCACCTTACATTAAAGGTGGTAAAATTGGTCTCTTCGGTGGTGCCGGAGTTGGTAAAACCGTTTTAATTCAAGAATTAATTAATAACATCGCTCAAGAACATGGTGGTATTTCAGTATTCGCAGGTGTCGGAGAACGTACACGTGAAGGTAATGACTTATACTATGAAATGAAAGACAGTGGTGTAATTAAGAAAACAGCAATGGTATTCGGCCAAATGAACGAGCCACCAGGTGCTCGTATGCGTGTGGCTTTATCAGCATTAACAATGGCTGAATATTTCCGTGATGAACAAGGCCAAGACGTACTTTTATTTATCGATAATATTTTCAGATTTACTCAAGCCGGTTCTGAGGTTTCAGCTTTATTAGGCCGTATGCCTTCAGCCGTTGGTTACCAACCAACATTAGCAACTGAAATGGGTCAATTACAAGAACGTATTACATCAACAAATAAAGGTTCTGTAACGTCTATCCAAGCAGTATTCGTACCAGCAGATGACTACACTGACCCGGCGCCAGCAACTGCATTCGCCCACTTAGACGCAACTACTAACTTAGAGCGTAAATTAACTGAAATGGGTATTTATCCAGCGGTAGATCCGTTAGCATCAACTTCAAGAGCTTTAGAACCATCAATTGTTGGTCAAGAACATTATGAGGTTGCTCGTGACGTTCAATCTACACTTCAAAAATATAGAGAATTACAAGATATCATTGCTATTCTCGGTATGGACGAATTATCTGAAGAAGATAAACTTACAGTAAGTCGTGCACGTAGAATTCAATTCTTCTTATCTCAAAACTTCCACGTTGCTGAACAGTTTACTGGTCAAAAAGGATCATACGTGCCAGTTAAAACTACAGTAGCTAATTTCAAAGATATTTTAGATGGTAAATACGACCACATTCCAGAAGATGCGTTCCGTTTAGTAGGAAGCATGGATGATGTAATTGCTAAAGCAAAAGATATGGGTGTTGAAGTCTAAAATAATTAGGAGGTATAGATAATGAGTACATTAAATCTTGATATTGTCACTCCTAATGGTTCAGTCTACGAAAAAGATGAAGTTGAACTAGTTGTCTTTCAAACAACAGCTGGTGAAATGGGTATCATGAGTGGACACATCCCGACAGTTGCCGCATTAAAAACAGGCCATGTAAAAGTTAATTTTAGAAATGGCACTGAATATATAGCTGTTAGTGGTGGCTTTGTTGAAATTAGACATCATAAAGTAAGTGTTATTGTCCAAACAGCTGAAACTGCTAGTGAGATTGATGTTGAAAGAGCAAAATTAGCCCGTCAAAGAGCAAAATCTCATTTGGAAGATGAAGATAACAGTGATATTTACCGAGCTCAGCGAGCATTAGCCAGAGCTGAAAATCGCTTACGTGTAGCTGAATTGAAATAAATTAAATAAAAGAGCGAGACAGAAACTTTATAAATTTTTAAAGATTTCATAGTCTCGCACTAGCAATGTTGAATAGAGGTAAAGAAAGAGATACTCGAACTTCTCTTTGTTTCAATCAACTATTGCCAATAAATAAAGGGACTAAGTCATTTATATAAAGTGGCTTAGTCTCTTTTTAGTATGTAAATAATTGTATAAACTCCCTATGCGTTGAAACTCCAATTTACCTTTTATTAAATCCAAATAACTAAGATTAGACTACAAAACTCACGAAAAGATAATAGAAATTATCTCGCTTTTTTTGTATGTTTGATGATTATCATTAGTATCATTCTCTACCTATTTAAGGTACAATATAATACAGTAATCTCTAAGGAGAGTAAGATATGGATTATATTGGACAATTTGCAGTTATACGTTTAATTTTATATGTGATTTGTATTTGTATTGCTTATTGGGCATTAAACTCTCTTAAGTTGGATAATCTCTTTAAAAAAGGGTATACTACTCAAGTTCAAGTTTGCTTGATTTTTTTAGCAATCTTATTAGGAACAGCAGTAACCAACTTTTTAGTTGATTTATTACAGTATTCTACACAAGTAAAATATTTATTTTGATAACTGTAAAATAATTTAAAAAATGGATATAATTAGTAAATAATTATTTGAAAAATGGGAAATGATAGAAGTAATAGGAGTTAAAGTGGAGGATTAAAATGGATAAAATAGTAATAAATGGAGGCAATCGCCTTACTGGAGAAGTTAAAGTCGAAGGTGCAAAGAATGCAGTATTACCTGTTTTAACTGCATCATTATTGGCATCTGAAGGAACAAGCAAATTAACAAACGTTCCAGATTTAAGCGATGTTGTAACAATTAATAATGTATTAAAAACTTTAAATGCTAAAGTTGAATACCATAAAGAGGATGGCGCTGTAACAGTAGACGCCTCTTCAACACTTAACGAGCAAGCACCATATGAATATGTTAGTAAAATGAGAGCTAGTGTATTAGTGATGGGACCTTTATTAGCTCGTTTAGGCCACGCTATCGTTGCGCTTCCTGGAGGGTGTGCAATCGGTGCTCGTCCTATTGAACAACATATTAAAGGGTTTGAGGCATTAGGCGCAGAAATCCATTTAGAAAATGGAAATATTTATGCTAGCACTAAAGATGGCTTAAAAGGCGCAAGTATTCATTTAGATTTTCCTAGTGTAGGCGCTACTCAAAATATTATTATGGCCGCATCACTAGCTAAAGGTAAAACAGTTATTGAAAATGTTGCTAAAGAACCTGAAATTGTTGATTTAGCCAATTACATTAATGAAATGGGTGGTAAAGTGACTGGTGCTGGTACTGATACGATTACCATTCATGGTGTAGAAAAATTAAAAGGCGTTGAGCATTCTATTATTCCAGATAGAATTGAAGCCGGAACATTAATCATTGCAGCTGCGATTACCAGAGGCGATGTGTTTGTACGTGATGCTGTTAAAGAACATATGACTAGTCTAATTTACAAATTAGAAGAAATGGGTGTTAAATTAGATTTTCAAGAGGAAGGCGTGCGTGTAACGGTTGATGATGAATTAAAACCTGTAGACGTTAAGACACTTCCTCATCCAGGATTTCCAACTGATATGCAATCACAAATGATGGCTTTATTACTTACTGCTGAAGGTCATAAAGTGATTACGGAAACAGTCTTTGAAAATCGTTTTATGCATGTTGCTGAATTTAGACGTATGAACGCTAATATTACTGTCGAAGGACGAAGCGCTAAGATTGAAGGTAAGAGCCAACTTCAAGGTGCTCAAGTAAAAGCGACTGATTTAAGAGCAGCAGCGGCCTTAATCTTAGCTGGATTAGTAGCTGAAGGCACTACTCAAGTAACTGAATTAAAGCATTTAGATCGTGGTTACGTTAATTTCCATGAAAAATTAAAATCGCTAGGTGCCGATATTCAAAGAGTAAATGATTAATTCTAATGAGCATAATGCTTAAATATATGATTTAGAAAAAGGTTGAGGCAATTTGGATCAACACCTAGAATATGATTTAAACGTCTCATCCTCTACTTTTGGAGGTTATTATTTATGGAAACAATTTTCGATTATAATCAAATCAAACAAATCATCCCGCATAGACAACCTTTTTTATTAATCGATAGAGTTGTTGAGTATGAAGAAGGAAAGCGTTGCGTGGGTTTAAAACAAGTTTCAGGTAACGAACCTTTCTTCCAAGGTCATTTTCCTGACTATGCAGTAATGCCCGGTGTTCTAATTACAGAAGCATTAGCTCAAACAGGAGCTGTAGCAATGCTTAATAGTGAAGAGAATAAAGGTAAAATAGCTTTGTTTGCTGGAATTGATAAATGCCGTTTTAAAAGACAAGTTACTCCAGGGGATACTTTAATGCTAGAAGTAGAAATTACTAAAATTAAAGGACCTATAGGTAAGGGTACAGCTAAAGCAACAGTCGATGGACAACTAGCGTGTAGTTGTGAACTTACTTTTGCTATTCAAGATGCATAAATGTATCTAATTAGAGTGATTTTAACTAGTTATAAGCTAAAATTAAGCCTTAGCCATTTTTTATGGCTAAGGCTTAATTAATGTTATTCTCGATCAAATTTTTCTTCTTTTAGCTTAGGTTTAGATTGCATCATGCGATTGAAAGTAACTTTTAATTCTTCACCTGACAAACCTTCATCAATCAATTGTTCTAATAAACTTTCAGCATAAACTTGGCGTAAAGTATAAATATGACAGTCAAAGACAATCGACATTGTTTTCTCATAAGTTGAGATATTTCTAATTGTAGCATCAAATAAGGCTGGATCATTAGAAGGTCTTGTGATAACTACTCGTATATCTAATAATGTTTGTTCATCGTAGTATTTCTGCATTGTTTCATAATGGGCATTTGAAATTACAATTTCTAATAGCCAGCCAGTGCCACTATTTTCTTTATTAATAATAACGCCATCTTCTAATTCAAATTCAGTTACCCTACCATTTTCATTTATGATTTGGAAGCGTACCGCTTTAAACGTTTTCACTTTCTCACATCCCCAAATTATTTTAAATTATACAAAAGTTTATGAATTATCAAATTTAGCAGTAATTTATTAACTATTTTCTTTAAAAATATCAAATTTTGAGTATAAATAGG
>NZ_PPRG01000026.1 GCF_002902625.1 Staphylococcus devriesei | reverse complement strand
AAAGGCGACAAGGGCGATAAAGGTGATAAAGGAGATACAGGTGCACAAGGTGTAGCCGGCCCAAAAGGCGACAAGGGCGATAAAGGAGACACAGGTGCACAAGGACAATCTATCACTGTTAAGCGTATTTCAAAAGATGCGGATGGAAATACTACTGTAGAATTTAGTGACAACTCATCAATAATTATACCAGCAGGCAAACCGGGACGTGATGGTACATCAGTAGGTATTGATGAAATTCATAAAGAAGCTAACGGCGATACTATTGTTACATTTACCGATGGAAAAACAATGACAATACCAAAAGGTGATAAAGGCGATCGTGGAGACAATGGTCAAGATGGTACATCAATTGGTATTACAAACATTGATACGGATAACGATGGCAATAAAGTCGTCCACTTCACAGATGGCAAAGTCATGATAATCCCTAAAGGTAATAAGGGTGACAAAGGTGACCGTGGTGAAGATGGTACATCAATTGGTATTACTCACATAGATACAGATAACGATGGAAATAAAGTTGTCCACTTCACAGATGGCAAAGTTATGACAATACCAAAAGGTGCCGACGGTCAAGATGGTACATCAATTGGAATTACAAACATTGAAATAGATAATGATGGAAATAAAGTCGTCCACTTCACAGATGGCAAAGTCATGACAATCCCTAAAGGTGCTAAGGGTGAAGATGGTACATCAGTTGGTATTAAATCAATAATTCCTAAGGATAATGGAGATACAGTTGTCACATTTACCGATGGAAAAACAATGACGATACCAAAAGGTGCCAAAGGTGATAAAGGTGACCGTGGTGAAGATGGTACATCAATCGGTATTACAAACATTGAAACAGATAATGATGGTAATAAAGTCGTTCACTTCACAGATGGCAAAGTTATGACAATACCAAAAGGTGATAAAGGTGATCGCGGAGACAATGGCCAAGATGGCACATCAATCACAATTACAAGAACAGAAACAGATGGCGATGGCAACAAAGTTGTTCACTTTAGCGACGGAAAAACAGTCACAATACCAAAAGGAGACAAAGGTGACCGTGGTGATAATGGTCATGACGGTCACGATGGCACATCTGTAGGCATTGCGAAAACAGAAGTAAACGAAGCTGGCGACACAATTGTGACATTTACCGATGGTAAAACAATCACGATACCGAAAGGTGCAAAAGGTGACAACGGTCAAGATGGTACATCAGTTGGTATTACAAACATTGAAACAGATAACGATGGCAATAAAGTCGTTCACTTCACAGATGGCAAAGTTATGACAATACCAAAAGGTGATAAAGGTGACCGTGGGGACAATGGTCAAGACGGTACATCAATCACAATTACAAACACAGAAACAGATAACGATGGTAACAAAGTTGTTCACTTTAGTGACGGAAAAACAGTAACAATCCCTAAAGGCGATAAAGGTGACCGTGGTGATAATGGTCAAGATGGTCGCGATGGCACATCTGTAGGCGTTGCTAAAACAGAAGTAAACGATGCAGGAGATACGATTGTAACGTTTACCGATGGTAAAACAATCACAATACCGAAAGGTGCTAAAGGTGACAATGGCCAAGATGGACATGACGGTACGTCAATCGGTATCACAAACATTGAAACAGATAATGATGGTAATAAAGTCGTTCATTTCACAGATGGCAAAGTTATGACAATATCAAAAGGTGATAAAGGTGACCGTGGAGACAATGGTCAAGACGGCACATCAATCACAATTACAAGCACAGAAACAGATAACGATGGTAACAAAGTTGTTCACTTTAGCGACGGAAAAACAGTAACAATACCAAAAGGCGATAAAGGTGACCGAGGTGATAACGGTCAAGACGGCCACGATGGTACATCTGTAGGCATTGCTAAAACAGAAGTAAACGAAGCTGGCGACACAATTGTGACATTTACCGATGGAAAAACAATCACGATACCAAAAGGTGCTAAAGGTGACAATGGCCAAGATGGACATGATGGTACATCAGTTGGTATTACAAACATTGATACAGATAACGATGGCAATAAAGTCGTTCACTTCACTGATGGAAAAACAATGACAATACCAAAAGGACAAGATGGTCATTCAATCACAGTAAAAGAAACTCATAAAGATAATGATGGTAATACAGTCGTAATCTTTAGTGATGATAAATCTATAACTATTGAAAAAGGCCAAAATGGACGTGATGGCCGAGATGGAAGAGATGGACGTGACGGACGTGATGGTCGTGACGGTCAAAACGGTCAAAACGGTAATAATGGCTACAATGGTCAAAATGGCAATAACGGCCAAAACGGAAGAGATGGCCAATCAATTACAATAGTAAATCAAAGAGTTACACCTGAAGGTAATACTATTATTGAATTTAGTGATGGCCATTCTGTGACAATACCAAAAGGACAAGATGGTCACTCAGTAACAGTGAAAGAAAGCCATAAAGATAAAGACGGCAACACAGTTGTAACCTTTAGCGATGGCAACACAATTACTGTTGAAAAAGGCCATGATGGCAAAGATGGTGAATCAATTCGTATTACAAATCAAAGAATTACTAAAGATGGTAATACAATAATTGAATTTAGTGATGGAAATAGTGTTACTATACCAAAAGGACAAGATGGTCACTCAGTAACTGTTAAAGAAATTCAAAAAGATAACAATGGTAATACGATAATTATCTTTAGTGATGATAAAAAAGTGGTTATTGATAATAACACAGTAGCTAAACCACAAGAAAGTAGAGCATCTCAAAATATCGTAAATCATTATTACATTGATAATCATAGCAATACTAATATATTCCTAGCTGATGGCAGACAAATTAAGGTACCTAGCATGGGAAATAGTGCAGCTACAATCAATTATTATTACATGGATAGAGATGGTAATGTGCATATTGATTTTGATAACCATCCAAGTATTGTAATTCCAAGAAAGCCAATCGAAGTAACACATATTAACCATAATTATTATGATCATAATTTTAATTACAACTATGGTTATAATGCTCCACCACAATTTAACCATGGATACAATCATCAAATGCATTATGATTATAATCATCAATCACACTTTGATAGATATTATGGTAATGACCATAATCAGTTTATGAATCATTATGGATTCAATAACTATGGATATAACGGTGGTAACTACTCAGCATACAATATGAATCAAGTAGACAATGCAACTAGACATTATAACGGAAATAGATATGAAGATTCTTCATCACATGTAAAAATGATCAAACACGGTCAAGGTTACACTATGACAGAAGCTATGAACCAATATCGTTCAGTTGTAGCACAACGCTACGCTTTACCTAATACAGGTCAATCTGATTCATTATCATTAGAGTACTTGTTATTACTTGTTGGTAGTTTGTTAGTATTACAAGGCAATCGCAAAAAACAAACTAAATAAGCTAGCGATATCTGATTAAATAAAGATATTAAGAGTCTCTTTTTCTTCAAAGGAAAAGAGGCTCTTATTTTAATACTGAAAGACATTCCAAAATGTGAATATAGTTTCATCATGGCGGGGATATCTTCAAGCTATAGCCTATGAGCTATATAATAAATAAGAATACAACATAGCTTAGAAGGGGGATAAGTGCATGGTCAAAGCAATCGCTGTAGACATGGATGGCACATTTTTAGATTCAAATAAAGCCTATGATAAAGCACGTTTTGAGAAAATTTTTCAAGAATTAAAATCACAAAATGTTGAGTTTATCGCTGCTAGTGGCAATCAATTTGCGAAACTGAAATCTATCTTTGGAGAAAGAGATATGTTCTTTATTTCTGAAAATGGGGCAGTTATATACCATGGAAGTGAATTATATAATTATCGAAGTTTTAATAAAAAAGATTATAAAGAAGTAGTAGATTATTTAAATATTGATAGAAAAATTGATGAATTTATAGTGTGTGGATTAAAAAGTGCCTATATTTTAAAAGAAACAAGCGAAGCATTTAAAAAAGATGCACACTTTTATTATCATCAACTAGAAGAAATTGATTCATTCCAACCATTACCAGACGATGAATATGTGAAGATTGCGCTTAATATTAATCGCGACACGCATTCCACACTCGATACTGATTTAGAAGAGAAATTTAGCGAGACTATTAAACTTGTCTCAAGTGGACATAATAGTATTGATATTATTATGCCTAATATGACAAAAGGCCAAGCACTTACTCGCTTGTTAGAAGAGTGGGAAATGTCGACTTCAGAACTTATGGCATTTGGAGATGCGAATAATGACAAAGATATGTTGGAATTAGCAGAACATAGTTATGTAATGTCAAACAGTCAAGATCAATCACTATTTGATATCGCAAAAGCAGTAGCACCAAGCAATGACGAACAGGGTGTATTACAAATTATCGAACAAGAAGTATTGACATAGTAGTATTGTTGGCGAAATTCCAACAATATAAAGAGGCTGAGCCATTAATATAAAAAATGGTTCAGCCTTTAGTTATGGCAGTAGTTGTCTGAAATGAAGATGCGTTCGAGCCTCACTTTCTTCATTTCTAGTCAACCTTGCCGGGGTGGGAGACGAAATCTTTGAAATTACATTAGATTTCTGTCCCACTTCCTTTTTAAATTATATAACTATTATCTTAGTTTAATTGAGTTTCACATTTACCTGTATTGATAACAGATAATGCAGCATTTAAGCCACCTTCAACTAAGTTTCTTACAGCTTCGTCTGAGAAGAATGCAATGTGTGGTGTTACTAAGATATTTTCATTTTCAATTAATTCTAATAATGTTTTATCTTCAATTTCTTTGTTAGTCCAATCATAAGTGAAGTAATCTGCTTCATTTTCATAAGTATCGATAGCAGCACCTAATAAAGTACCATTGTTAACTGCTTTAATTAATTCAGGTGTATCGATAACAGCACCACGTGCAGCGTTAACTAATACAGCACCTTTTTTAACTTTAGAGAACATGTCAGCATCGAATAGATGGAAGCTTTCTTTATTTGCAGGTACATGTAATGAAATGATATCTGCGTCAGCAATTGCTTCTTCTACTGAATCTTTGTATTCTAAGAAATCTAGTGAATTATTAGGATATGCATCATAACCTACCACTTTAGCACCGAAACCAGCAAAGATTTTACCAGTTGCAGCACCAATACGACCAGTACCGATAATTGCTACAGTCATATTTTTAATAGGTGTAGACATAATTGGTGCAGCCCATTTGAAATTATGTTCTTGAACGCGTTTTTCAATTGCAGGGAATTTACGAACTAATTGTAAAGCAATTGATACTGAATATTCAGCGATAGTTTCTGGAGAATAACTTGGTACGTTAGAAATAATGATACCGTGTTTTTTAGCAAGCTCTAAATCATACATATCAAAACCTGCAGTACGTTGAGCAATTTGTTTAATGCCATATTCTTCAAGTTTAGGATATACAGAGTCTGCTAATTTACCAAATTGCATTGTAGTAACGCCATCGAAACCTTTAGCCATATCTACTGTATCTTCGCTTAAAATTTCCTCAGTTGTAACAACTTCTATATTGTTAGCTTTTCCCCAATTTAAAGCGTCATTTTTTTCGTAATCACGAGTTCCGTAAAACATAATTTTTGTCATTATATTAACCCCATTTCATTTTGTATAAAATATTAATAAATAAGTAAGTAAGACAGAAGTTACATATAGAAATGAATATATATAATTAGAATAATGGTTGGAAACATTTCTATTACTTAACTCATAAATACATTATATTGTGAATTTATTCACATTTCAATAGATAAGATATAATTTATTTATTTAGAATGTTAAAAATTTCACATAAAGTTATAAATTTTCATTAATTTTCAAAATCAATAAAATGTAAGCGCATAACTTTAGTTAAAAAAATTTATCATTTATAATCTAACTATTACATACTTAGGAGGTATATGTCATGACTGAGATGCAAGATAAGATTATCAAAGCGTTTAATTTTAGACATGCGACAAAAGAATTTGATAATCAAAAGAAAATAAGTGAATCAGATTTTAATACAATTTTAGAAACTGGACGCTTATCACCAAGTTCATTAGGTTTAGAACCTTGGCGTTTTATCGTAGTGGAGAACGAAGAATTGAAAAATAAGCTTAAACCTTATAGTTGGGGAGCACAAAAGCAATTAGATAGTGCGAGTCATTTCGTAATTATTCTTGCTCGTAAAAATGTAACTGCATCATCAGAATATGTACAACATATTATTCGTGGTATTAAGAAATACGAAGAAAGTACAATCCCAGCCGTAGAAGATAAATTCAATAATTTTCAAACTAACTTCCATATTAATGATAATGAAAGAACGTTATTGGACTGGGCCAGTAAACAAACTTATATCGCATTAGCTAACATGATGACTTCAGCAGCATTACTTGGCATTGATTCATGTCCAATGGAAGGGTTCGACTTAGATCAAGTCACAGAAATTTTATCAGAAGAAGGCGTAGTAGATACAGAACACTTTGCGCCATCAGTTATGGTTGCATTTGGTTATCGTAAGAACGAACCTAAAGGTAAAGTTCGCCAGCCAGCTGAAGATGTTATTGAATGGATTAAATAAATATATACTAGACTACTATTAGAAGTATTGCACTGACTATTAGTAGTCTTTTTATTATAGGTTTTAAATTTTGAAAATGTGGAATTAAATATAAGCAAGTTATTTTATATCCGAAGTAAGAAAAGGTAAAATAACTTTAGTTGTAGCAAACGCTTACATTTAAATGATGTAATAGATATAGAACAATTGCAAAAGGATTCATAAATCTTATATAAAGGATGATGAACTATGGCAAAAGTAAATGTTAGAGATTTTATAGATGAAAAATACGGATTATTTATTAATGGTGAATTCCAAGCAAGTGAAAGTGGAGACACATTAACAGTAACAAACCCAGCTAACGGGGAAGATTTAGCCGAAGTAGCTAAAGCATCAAAATCTGATGTCGACAAAGCCGTTCAAGCTGCACATGATGCATTCGACGATTGGAGTAAAATTTCCAAAGAAGAACGTGCAGATTATTTATTAGAAATTAGTCGTCGTATTCATGAAAAAGCAGAACACTTCGCAACTGTTGAATCATTGCAAAATGGTAAACCATATCGTGAAACGTCTACAATCGACGTACCATTAGCAGCAAGTCATTTTAAATACTTTGCAAGTGTATTAACTACTGATGAAGGTACAGTTAACCAAATCGATGATAACACAATGAGTTTAGTAGTTAACGAACCTGTCGGCGTTGTAGGTGCCGTAGTAGCATGGAACTTCCCACTTCTACTAGCATCATGGAAATTAGCGCCAGCATTAGCAGCTGGTAACACAGTTGTCATTCAACCTTCTTCATCTACACCATTATCATTAATTGAACTTGCGAAGATTTTCCAAGAAGTCTTACCTAAAGGTGTAGTGAATATATTAACAGGTAAAGGTTCTGAATCAGGTGACGCTATCTTTAATCATGAAGGTGTAAATAAATTATCATTCACTGGTTCAACTGATGTTGGTTATGGTGTTGCTAAAGCAGGTGCAGAACGTATCGTACCAACTACATTAGAACTTGGCGGTAAGAGTGCAAATATTATCTTTGACGATGCTAACCTAGATCAAGTCATTGAAGGTGCGCAATTAGGTATCTTATTCAATCAAGGTGAGGTATGTAGTGCAGGTTCACGTCTATTAGTTCAATCTTCTATTTATGACACAGTAATGCCTAAACTAAAAGAAGCGTTTGAAAATATTAAAGTTGGCGATCCATTTGAGGAAGACGTTAAGATGAGTGCTCAAACTGGACCAGAACAACTTGAAAAAATTGAAAGCTACGTAAAACTTGCAGAAGAAGACAGTTCAGCTAACATTCTAACTGGTGGTCACCGTATTACTGACAACGGTCGCGACAAAGGTTACTTCTTCGAACCAACAATTATCGAATTAAAAGATAATAGTCACAAATTAGCGCAAGAAGAAATCTTCGGACCAGTACTAGTAGTAGAAAAATTTGAAGATGAAGACGAAGCAATTAAAATTGCAAACGACTCAGAATACGGTTTAGCAGGTGGTATCTTTACTACTAATATTAACCGTGCACTAAATGTTGCTAAAGCAATGAAAACAGGTCGTATTTGGATTAACACTTACAACCAATTCCCAGCTGGCGCACCATTCGGCGGTTATAAAAAATCAGGTATCGGTCGTGAAATTTACAAAGATACAATTAAAAATTATCAACAATCTAAAAATATCTTCATAGATACAAGCAATGAAACAAACGGTTTATACTAATTTGAGTAATATTTAAGCGAATAAATCTTTCTTGAAATATAGCTCGTAAATAAAGGATCCAGGTTGAAAATGATATATTTTCAATCTGGACCTTTTTTATATGGAAAAATTTAGCCTGGCACGACGCTAGTATCGCTATGAATGGTTACATCGAATCCTTCTGGTGATGTTAAATGAGTTTCTTCTACACCTGGTTTATAAATATCAAAATGCGCTAAGCCGTAAGTATGTTCATTGTCTGTTCTTACTTCACTAGACTGCCAAGTATTTGTGGCAATATGATGGTGATATTTTTCTGTAGACATAAATAGAGCTTGTGGGTAATTAGAAATATGTTCTAAACCAATTTGTTCAATATAAAAGTCCCGTGCTTGTCCTAAATCATGTGTTTTAAGATGTAAGTGACCAATCATGCCATCTTTAGGCCAACCTTGCCAACCTTCTTCTGTGCGTTGATTGATTAAGTCATCTGCATCCACTTCTAGGGTATCCATTTTGACGTAATTGCCATCCCATTGCCAGTCTTCATTTGGACGGTCTTGATATACTTCAATGCCATTGCCTTCAGGGTCAGCTAAATATAACGCTTCACTAACTAAGTGATCACCGCCACCAACACGTATATTTAAGCGACTTGCATGATATAAGAAGTTCGCTAAATCAGCTCGTGTAGGTAAAAGATAGGCGACATGGAAGAGACCAGCTTCTCTGAATCCTTGACGACGTCCGTCAGCTAAATAGTTTAAAGTTAATGTATGTCCATGTGTACCGATATTAAATACAGTGTGTTGATCATCTTGTTCTTTAATTGAAAAGCCTAAAATATTTGAGTAAAACTGTGTCATTTTATTTATATCTTCAACGTTTAATGTAACGTTAGTAACTTGTGTAGCTTTAGTAGTATGAAATGCATTCATAGTAAAGTGCCTCCTAAGATGAAATACCATCTTTATCTATTATTTATATTAAGTATAATAAATATACTACTATGATAAAGAATAAGCAAGTACATTGTTTAGGAAGTTAAAAAGAAGTTGAGATATCAATGCAACCGATTAATATAATATGACGATATACAATAGATTAAGATATAACTTCTTATTAGAAGTTTAAATCAAAGGGCGTTAAGCTTTTTATAGAAATAGATAATGTTGATGTAATAATATTTATTAATTTATGAAAAAGTGTTTTTTAAGTATTTTAAAGTAAAACCACACGCAAATAACGGAGTATTGTTGGCGAGACTCTTGAGAAAATAGGATGAGCGTCGAGACCGAGGCTCGAATTGGCAGTAGTTGTCTGAAATGAAGATGCGTCCAATCTGTACTTTCTTCATTTCTAGTCAACCTTGCCGGGGCGGGACTACGAAATCTTTGAAATTACATTAGATTTCTGTCCCGCTCCCCCCTAAGAAAGCGAGCCAAACAATACGGAGTATTAACATAAAATATTGATAAAAAAAGTAGAGATGATTCACTTAGAATCACCTCTACGCTTATGTTCGGAAATTTATTCCTAAATTTGATTAGCCAAAGTACACATCTTGGTAATCTTTATTTTTCTCTAATACATCTTTCGCAAATGGGCAAGATGCGATAATTTTTAAGTTGTTTTTACGGGCATGTTCAACAACTGCTTCTACTAGTTTTGTACCTAAACCTTGACCACCTAATTCGTCAGCTACGCCAGTATGATCAATATCGATTTCATTATTATCCACTTGTTTAAAAGTGATTACTGCTTGTGCGTTATTTTCATCTTCGCCAACGTAAAATTTGTTATTACCTTGTTTAATTTCTTCAGCCATGAAAATTCACTCCTTAATAATGTCATAGTATTATGTATCACTTTTCAGGAAAATTAAAACATCGTATAAAAATGATATTAAATTATAAATAATATCGAAGTTAATCTATCTATAGATATTGCAATTATAGGGTAGAATAGATATAGTTGAGAACGAAATTATTACGCTCTGGAGGACTCGTTGTGAAAAAGTTGGTCTATATCATACTAATCATGTGTGTAAGTGTTGCGTTAACGGCGTGTAGCTCAGAACACTATACGCATAATGAGAAAGATAGAATAACTACTGAAAATAAAATGAATATTTATACTACCGTCTTCGCCTTTGAAAGCTTTACGAAACAAATTGGCGGTAAATATGTAAATGTAGATACGATCTATCCTCCAGGCGCGGATACGCATACATATGAGCCTTCGCAAAGAGAGATGATTAATATCGCGAAAAGTGATTTGTTTATTTACTCAAGTGATGACTTAGATTCAGTCGCTCAGAAGATTACGAAATCCATGAATAACGATAATATGAAATTAGCAGTAGCTGAGGGACTTAATCATGATGAATTATTAGACGAAGACCATGATGAACACGGCCATGAGCATCATAGTCATGAAGAAGAAAGTCATGATCCACACGTGTGGCTAGATCCAGTATTAGATAAACAAATGAGCGAGAAAATTAAAAATGATTTAGTGAAAAGAGATCCTAACCACAAAGCGTATTATGAACAGAATTATAAACAACTCAATAAAGATTTAACAGATTTAGATAAAGAGTTAAAACGAATTACGGCCAATCCAAAGCGCGATAAGGTGGTAATTTCACATGATTCATTAGGCTATTTAGCACATCGCTATCACTTCGAACAAGAAGGCGTAAGTGGTATGAATAATGAAGAGCCAAGTCAGAAAGATATTCTAGCGTTAGTTAAAAACATTAATAATACAAAACAACCGTACATTTTATACGAACAAAACATCACTTCAAAAATAACAGATATTATACGTGATGAAACAAATGCAGAACCTGTGAGATTTAATAATTTATCAGTATTGTCTAAATCACAAGCTAATGATGAGTCACTTACAATTCAATCTATTATGAAGGAAAATATTAAATCCTTAGACAAAGCTTTAAATAAATAAGAGGATAACGATAATCATTTAGTTCGAGTTCAAACCTTAAAACTCCGTTCAAACAAGAATAACGCTATAAAAATCAAATCCCTTACTCCAACTTAATGGAATAAGGGATTTAATTACGCAATATTTAAAAAGTCATTTCGAGAATGCTTACTTTACCATCTAATATAACTTACTGTTGTATTATAATATTCTTCAAACCCATGAATGCCGTCTGCGCCTCCAAGTCCAGATTCTCTCCAACCTGCATGATAGCCATTGACGACTTCTTCAGCTTCGCAATTGGCGTATACTTCGCCGAATTTTAAACGTTCTGTAGCCGTCATCACTTCTTGTAGATTATCGGAGAAGATATATGAAGATAGTCCTGCATTAGTATTATTAGCAGCTTCGAGGGCTTCATCAAAGTCACTATACGTTGTAATAGCTAAGACTGGGCCAAATATTTCTTCTTTAAACGCTCGGTCATCTGTTTTGACATTGTCTAAAATAGTAGGGGCATAGAAGAAACCTGGACCCTCTAATTTATGGCCACCTAATACTAACTTAGCGCCATTGTTCACTGCTTCTTGAACTTTATAATCAATGCTGTCTAATTGTTTCTGGTTAATAATAGCACCATAATCTGTATTGTTATCGAAAGGGTCGCCCACTTGAAGGTCGTTCATACGTTGTTTTGCTTTTTCAATAAATTGACTATGCACGTCTTTATGAACGAAGATACGTTCAGGACAAGTACATACTTGGCCGGCATTATTAATACGAGCCGTCACAATATATTCAACTGCCTTATCTAAATCTGCATGTGGCGTAATCAATACTGGTGCATTACCACCTAATTCTAGATTCACTTTCTTCACAGTATCGGCCGCATGTTGATACACTGATTTACCGGCACGCATACTACCAGTTAATGAAATCATTTGAACATCTTTATGACTAGCAAGTTGAGTGCCTACTGTTTCGCCTGTACCTGGAAGAATTTGAACTAAGCCCGCTGGAATCGTTGACGCACGGAAGAGTTCTGCTAGTCTCAATGTGAGTAGTGTCGTTTCCTCACTCGGTTTAATAACGACGGAACAACCAGTCACGAGTGCTGGAATCACCTTGCGCATTAATACCATAATTGGCGCATTCCATGGTACAATACCTGCCGTTACTCCAATCGGCTTTTTAGTTAGTTGAATCGTTTCATTTGAAACACTATTTTGTAAGACTTCACCTTTATTACTCATGCTTAAGCTTGTCATATAATCAATAAATTGTATGGCTTTATCAATTTCACCTTCTGCCTCAGCAAGTGTTTTACCTTGCTCTTTAACATATAAATTGGCTAACTCATCTTTATTCTGTTCCAATAATGGAATTAATAATTTAACATGTTCAGCACGTGTTGGAGCAGGGACTTGTTCCCACTCACCTTGTGCGTGTTTAGATTTTTCTATCGCATCGTTTACTTCTTCTTCAGTCGCAAATGTAATAGTATCAATTGTTTCACCCGTAGCTGGATTGATAACGTCCATTGTTTCGTTAGATTTGCTTGCTACAAATTCATTATTTATAAATAATTGATTGGTCATTTGTGACACCTCCAAAGATAGTATTCCCTGAAAGTCTTGCTTTCATTCTTTTATTTTTTGAAAAGGGACCCCACGTACGCAAACGATGGGGGCTTCATTTTCAAGATAAATAGCCTATACCAAGACGTTGACGCATGTATCAACAGAGTGTATAATTTATCTCGAAATCGAAATAATATAAAGTGGGTGACATAATGGATAGAACACAATATTCTTTGAATGCATTTATAGGGCTGAATCGCTCACTCGATGCTTTGAAAAAAATTGTAAAACAAGATGTTCAAAATTACGGACTCAATGTCACTGAATTTGCGGTATTAGAATTACTTTACAATAAAGGTCCTCAACCTATACAACGCATTAGAGAAAGAGTGCTCATCGCAAGTAGCAGTATTTCGTATGTGGTCACACAACTTGAGGAAAAAGGCTGGATTATTCGCGACAAAGATTCTTGCGACAAACGTGTGTATAATGCAACACTCACCGACAAAGGTCAACAATTTATGGCAAAGATATTTCCACAGCACGCAGCTACATTAGAAGACGCTTTCTCCGTCTTAACTGACTACGAATTGATCATATTACAACAGGCATTTAAGAAACTAAGTGCACAAACTACTGATATATAACGATAAGAAAAAAGGTTCTCAAAGAGATGCTACTACATCAACTTGAGAACCTTTTAAAATTAAAATATTTTATTTTTTAAGGAATTTCAAATTTAGAAAGCCTCGATACATAATTGGGATAAGGAGTATGAAACCGAATAGCCCCATAATTGGGAAGACTTTTCCAATTAATGAAATGAAACCGATAAATGTACAAATAAACGTAACTATCGCCATAATAATAATTAATATGAAGTACTGTGTTGAAAATGGCTCTGTAAAACGTGAAGCGAAGGCGTACATAAGGCCCACAATCGTATTATAGATAACCAGAATCATAATAATCGACATAATTGTCCCTAATATTGGCGAAATATGGTGAGCAAGTAATAATGTTGGTAAAGCGACCGATTTAATCTCATTGAATTCAGTAATAAGGCCTAAATTAATCATTAAGAGTAGAAATGTAATGATGATACCACCAATTAAGCCACCCCATAGTCCAGAACGTTGATAGTGCAGACGTCCACCCATCACGCTTAAAAAGCTAAACGCTGCCGCGATTTGAAGACTGCCGTAATTAATACCATCGAACCACCAACCAAGTGAAAGCGCATGGTGATGTTCTGAAAATTGATTCGCACTATCGAAATTAAGTGAACCTGTTGAAAAATAATAAATGGCAATTATAGTTACTACAATAACTAAGAATGGTGTCACAATGCCAAGCACTGTAATAAGGCGATCAAATTTTAAAAATAAAGTGACTAAAATCATTGCTACAAGAAATAATGAACTTAGCCAATAGGGTAAACCAAAACTTTCATGTATAGTAGAAGCCCCGCCAGCAGTCATAATAATTGCAAGCGAAAACAGAAAAATTGTAAGAATAATGTCAAATATACGCGCAATAATCGGGTGTAAATAATAATGAATAGATTCAGAATGGTTATGAGATTTTAAGATGAAACCAGTATTTAATACGAATATGCCACCGAGCGTCACAATTGCTCCTGTGATAATAATACCTGGAACACTAAAGCTCCCATTACTAGTGAAAAACTGAAAAATTTCTTGTCCAGTAGCGAATCCAGCACCAACTACGACACCAACAAAGGCGAAAGCCACCATCATGGCCTCTTTAAATTGTTGCACTTTGAAAAAGTCCTTTCAATTATTGTATTTATATATGTAAGACGCAATAACTTATTTTAGCCGAAAATGACTCAAAAATAAATAGTAAGTTCATTCCACATGAACATTGTTTTTTGTGTGAGGTCATTAATCAAAGTGTTATAAAATAGTAATGCAGTCTTAAATAAAGTTTGATAGTATGGCAAGTAATTAAATAAAACTTGAATTTATTGAGGAAGGTGTAGGTATGTCACTAGATTTACCTGTTATGCTAGTCATTGTACTTTTTCTAGCACTAGGTATTTTCAGTCAATGGTTAGCAGATCGTATTAAATGGCCTTCAATTGTAGTTATGTCGATTGTTGGATTATTAGTAGGACCTATTTTAGGGATAGCCAACCCAGAAGCTACATTGGGTTCTGAAGTATTCAGTCCGATTGTTTCACTAGCCGTGGCAGTCATTCTGTTTGAAGGAAGCAGTAATTTAGATTTCCGCGAATTAAGAGGCGTTTCTAAAGCAATTATCCGTATTATTACTATAGGAGCCGTGTTAGCTTGGATACTTGGGGCCATCGCTTTACATAAGATATTGGACTTTCCAATTTCTGTAGCTATGGTGATGGGAGGACTATTTTTAATTACTGGCCCAACCGTTATTCAGCCTTTATTGAAACAAGCGAAAGTACGTAAAAGTGTCGATTCAATATTACGTTGGGAAAGTATTATTTTGGATCCAATAGGGCCAATTTTAGCGCTTACCGCATTCTATGTATATCAAATTATAGGTGAGGGCTTTGGTTTTCATCTTATTTTCTTCTTTATCTTGAAAATGATTGCCATTGCTATCATTGGATTTGGTGCATCGTTTATATTCAATTGGTTGATACAACGAGACTTAATTCCACAAACATTAATGCCATCGATACAACTCGTTTTCATCTTGTTGGTGTTTAGTGTTTGTGACCAGATACTTCAAGAATCTGGATTATTAGCAGTGACCATTTTCGGATTAATGATGGCATATTATAAACGTCATGATTTAATTTTCAAAGAATCCGATCATTTTATTGAAAATACGTCATCTATACTGGTTTCAACTGTCTTTATTCTCATTACATCATCATTGACGTCATCTGTGCTTATGAATGTTTTATCATGGCAATTATTGATATTTGCTATTGTGATGATTGTTCTTGTGCGTCCGATTTCAGTGTTGTTATCAACAATTGGGACTGAAATTACTAAAAAAGAACGAGCGATTGTCGCAATGATGGCACCGAGAGGTATCGTAGTACTTACTGTAGCACAATTTTTCAGTAGTCTATTTTCAGAAGATAACGTTAAAATGGCGAGTTATATAACGCCAGTTACGTTCGGTCTAGTCTTTATTACCGTAGTAATTTATGGCTTTAGTTTTAAACCATTAAGTAAGTTGCTTGGATTAGCTAGTACAGAACCACCTGGTGTGATACTAGTAGGGGAAAGCGAATTCTCATTCCATTTAGGGAAAAAGTTACGTGAACATGAGATTCCAGTAATGGTATTTAATCTCTTTGACGATGCTTCAGAAGATGCGAAAGAATTAGGATTTGAAGTGTTTAGAGGACATTTGCTATCAAGTAGTGACCGTCTCTCTGCGGATTTAATTCATTATAGTAAATGTTTATTGATGACTAAGTCGTTCATCTTCAATAGTTTAGCATTTAACGAACTTGTTCCTGAATTTGGTTTGAACAATGTTAGTATGATGCCTGTATCATTTACCGATGAACAAGCACGTAATAATTTAAATGGGCCATTGCGCAATCATATCTTATTTGATGACAACCATAGCCCACGCTGGTTTGATAACGTTATATCAAAACAAAACATTATTGAAATAGATGCAGATGAATACGATAACATTACAGATAAAGATATGATTATTTATCATATAGATAATGAAAGCGTCGTGACATTTAACAAAAGTACTAAACCAATGCCACAACATGAACACGGCGTTTATGGCATCTTAAAAGATGTACATTAGTATAATTTAAGATAACTAAGTTTTATCACCATACTTCGTATTGTTTGGCTCGCTTTCTTAGGGGCGGAGCAAGACAGAAATCTAGGGAGCGGCGACAGAAATCTAATGTAATTTCAAAGATTTCGTAGTCCCGTCCCGGCAAGGTTGACTAGAAATGAAGAAAGTACAGATTGGACGCATCTTCATTTCAGACAACTACTGCCAATTCGAGCCTCGGTCTCGACGCTCATCCTATTTTCTCAAGAGTCTCGCCAACAATACTTCGTATAAGTGTCATAACTAATATAGAATGTTAGAAAATATATTCAAAACTATAGGCGTACAGATGATTGATTACTAAATGATATCATCTGTACGCCTATTTATTTAGATTCGTATTTTAATTCAAATATCTATCATGCATTAATAATTTTAAGATGCGGATTTGTTCCTGCATTGCTTTACCATCGTTAGTGTCTTTAATTTTTTTACGTTGTAGTTCCTCATCAACGACACGACGGACTGATAACTCATCGGCGCCATCTGATAATACTTTATCTTTTGAATCGAAATGTTGATGGGCTACCAGTTGCATACCGAATGAATTATATAACAATGTATAGCCAGCGATGCCTGTTGTTTTTTGGTAAGCTTTAGAGAAACCACCATCAATAACTAACATCTTGCCGTCTGCTTTAATTGGGTCTTCACCATCAATTTCTTTCACAGGTGTATGGCCGTTAATAATACGCCCTTCATCTGGATTTAGTCCGAAATCTTTTAACATCTTACGAATCATATCAACGTCTTCACGTAAATAATAGTATGGATTTTTAGGTTCTTTATGAGATGCCTTGTCTTCTATAAAGTAACGTTCGAATGTCGTCATAGCTCGTTTTCCGAAAAGTGAACTATATTTACCTGTCCATAAATACCATACTAAATCAGTTGATAAATCATCTGTAAGTTCTTTATGGTCATAGGCGTGACGTACATGTCTTTCGAATACATCTAATAAGTCGCGTCCTTTATGTGATTCGCCTTCAATTTCAAAGGCTTCCATTTCGCCTTGTTCATCAACTGGAATACACCCGTGGATTAATAAATTACCATTATAAGGTAGGTATAATTTACCTTTTTGCATTAAGAATGACATATGGCGTTTAAGTTTTTCAGATTGTTGGAAAGAAAGCAAGAGTTTGTTCATTACTTCTTCTTCTTCAGGTAATAATTTTCCTGGGTCTTGGGTATCAACTGTACTAAAACATGTATCTTTTAAAGGATATGTTTTACCATAAATTGAAATTTCGTTTTTATCATAATCCACTTTTTCCAATACTAAGCGATCTTCCATTTCGAAACTAGGGCGACGTTTAATAATTGGAATTTCTAATTTGAACTGAATCATGGCGATAGCTTGGTGAATCTTTGTAATTTGATCTTCTTCTAATTTAGACAATGCGGCAGGCTTATCTGGACGTTTCTTAGGTTTGAATGCAGGATTATCCCCACTATATTGTTCTTCAGCTAGAGTTAATAATGGACGCAAATTGATACCGTACGCATCTTCAATAATGTCTAGGTTATCGTAACGTGCACAAATACGAAGTAAGTTGGCTAGACAGACTTTCGAACCGGCATATGCACCAATCCATAATACATCGTGGTTACCCCATTGAATATCAACTGAATGATAGTTAATTAAAGTATCCATAATCTTATCGGGTTGTGGTCCACGGTCATAAATATCGCCAACGACATGAAGGTGGTTAACTACAAGACGTTGCACGCTATAAGATAAGCCAATGATTAAATCATCAGATTGTTCCAGTTCGATAATTTGGTTTACAAGAGTTTCATAGTACGATTTTTTATTATTAAATTCGTTACTTTTATAAAGTAGTTCTTCAACAATATATACGAATTCTTTAGGCAATGCTTTTCTTAATTTTGAACGTGTATATTTGGAAGAACAATATGTAATAAGATCGATAAGACGTTCAATAGTAGTAATATACCAAACGTTTAACTTACCTTTAGTATCAAAGTTATTTTTGACGAGTTTTAATTTCTCTTCAGGATAATAAACTAGGGCAGCTAATTCATCGATTTCTTTTTGTGATAATGATTTTGCGAAGAGATCGTTAATCTTTGCTCGAACATTACCTGAGCCATTTCGTAATACATGTTGGAATGATTCGTACTCCCCATGTAAGTCACTTACGAAGTGTTCCGTACCTTTAGGTAATTCGAGAATAGATTCTAAGCTCACGATTTCTGTAGCTAATTTCTCTGGACTATCAAATTGTTGGGATAGTAGGTCTAAATATTTTGTTCTTAATTCACTTTCAGTTGTTTGCGTCATTCAATTTCACTCCTGTGTGGAATTTTCATTTATTTTCGAAAAGTAACAGTAATTAGTAAACCGCTTACATAAATTATCGTTAAAAAGCATCACTTTTTCAATGGTGATGCTTAAAATGTCATAATTAAATTACAAATGAGCTAGTAAAACTACAAAAGGCTAGGATAAAACAACTATACGCAAGTTTCTCCCAACCTCTTCGATTATTTCACACCACGTTTTCTATTTTTGAAGAATATTCTATACACTAGGTATAATACAGCTAGAATGATGATAATATACATGAAATATGAATACGTGTGCAAGCCAGCCATTAGAGCGTCAAAGCTATCACTTAACAGACGACCTAATAGGATTAAGGCAAAGTTCCAAATTGTTGTACCGATCAATGAAAGTGTCATAAATTGCACGATATTCATTTTATTAATACCAGCCGGGATAGTTATTAGTACACGTAAGACTGGGATGAAGCGACATAATAATACAGCCCAAGAACCATAACGCTTGAACCAATCATTGGCACGTTTAACGTCTTTCCCTTTCAACTTAAACCATTTACCATGCTTATCTACAAAGCGGTAAATACTTTCCTCATTGATGAGGCGACAGATATAGTACAAGATTAATAATCCAATTAATGAGGCGATAGTTGAAATAAGGAATAGGACTGGAATCGATAAGCCTGATTTAACTGACATTAACCCAGCAAACGTTAAGATAATTTCAGATGGTACTACAGGCAATACATTCTCCAGTAAAATAAGAATGAAAATTGCTGTATAACCCCATCTACTTATAAAGTCGGTGATTAATTGTTCCATTTATTAGCAAGGACTCCTTTAATATTAAGCTATATTGAAAACAAAAATTCATAGTAAATTCATTATAATAAAATTTACTATGAATTGCTTGTATAAGCCTAAAAATTGCCCGATTTTATTATGAATACAACTTACTCACATTATTTTATTGCTTTTAAATAATAATGGTATAATTTGTTCGCTTCGTCATCATCTTCCACACCGTAAACATTCATACGCCCATCTTTAAATAAAGTGATTTCATAGTCATCATCTTTAATCAACTTAGCGAATGACGTTGATTTCACAATATCGCCTGGGAAATAGTCTGCATGTTCAAACACTGACGCATCATATCTAAAGAGATAGGTCTTCCCACATAAACTTTCAATTTGTTGTTGTTGCTTCGTTTCAAGTAAAGTGTAATGGTGTTTAGCACACACTTCGCAAGTGTCATCCTTCAAGATATCCACATTCATTGCTTTATAATCGATATCAAATGCATTGATAGTTATAAGCTTTTTTGAAAAGCCGTGGCCAGATAGGTAACGAACGGCTTCGGACACTTCATAACTTGCTACTTGAGAAATGACAGGTGGTAAGAAACCGTTGATAGCACAACTTTCGCCACTTGATGGCATACGTTTTAATAAACATTTTAAACAAGGACCGCTGAAATCAATACCGTATACCGTCCCTTTACTACCAACGGCTGCGCCATAAACCCATGGAATATTGTGTTTATGACATGCTTCATTGATGAGATAACGTATTTTAAAGTGGTCCATGCCATCTATCACAATATCTGGATTAACATCTCTCAATAAATCTTCAATATTGGTCGAGTCAATTTCTTGATAATAAGTCTGAACATCGACGTTAGAATTGATATGGGCAATTTTGTCTTTGACCGCATAGACTTTAGACGTCATATTCACTGCATCGTCTTCAGTATAGAGTGCTTGACGATGTAAATTGGATTCTTCGACAATATCCATGTCAACGATGGTTAAATGGTGCGCGCCCATGCGTGCGAGTTGTTCAACCACATGACTGCCTAATGCGCCGGCGCCTAATATTAAAATATTGGCACGGGTTAGGGCGTTTTGCCCATTTTCCCCAAAAGGATGAAAACGCATTTGACGTTGATAACGTTGCATTATAAGAATCCTAATCCTTCAGTAGGGCTTGAAGCTTGAGCTGTATATTTCACAGGTATACGGCCGGCTTCGTAAGATAAACGACCAGCATGAATGCCTAATTTCATTGCTTCAGCCATCTTCACAGGGTCTTTAGCACCTGAAACTGCTGTGTTAAGTAAAATACCATCTGCGCCTAACTCCATTGCATGACAAGCATCTTTCGCTGAACCGATACCTGCGTCTACGATAACAGGGACATTTGAGTTTTTAATAATGTAGATTAAATTAAGTTGGTTATTAATACCGCGTCCTGTACCGATTGGAGAAGCAAGTGGCATAACCGCATGTACGCCAAGTTCTTCTAAACGCTTCGCTAATACGACGTCGTTAGAAATGTATGGACAAACGATATAACCTTTATCTAATAAGACTTTACAAGCTTCGTAAGTTTCGAATGGGTCGGGTAGTAATATTTCATCATCGCCAATGACCTCGACTTTAATCATGTCACATACGTCGGCATGTTTTGCGATTTCTGCAATACGAATCGCTTCTTCAGCCGTTTTTGCGCCTGCAGTATTTGGAAAAGTAATAAAGTCTTTTAAATTAATATTCGCAAGTGGGTTAGGTAAGTTTTTATCATATAGGTTCATGCGTCTTACTGCGAAAGTAAGTACATTGGTTTCTGACGCTTTAATCGCTTGTGTTTGTATATCTTCATTTTCAAATTTACCAGTACCTAATAGTAAACGAGATTGTAATTCTAATGGTCCAATTTTAAACATATTATCCGCCTCCAACAAATTCTAATAATTCTAGTTGATCGTCTTCTCTAACAGTATTATTATCGTAGTCTTCTTGTTTAATTAACGTTTTATTATATTCGACAATGACACGTTGTGGATCCAATTCGAGAGAACGTAAAACGTCGTTGATGGACTGTTCTGAATCGAAATTGAATTCGTCGCCATTAATGATACACTTCATGATTTGACCTCCTTGAAACATTGAAAGATTCATAATTACGTGGCTTCACGCCCGTAAATAACCAGTTCGCGATGTCGCGTCCGATGATAGGCGAGAGTAAGATGCCATTACGATAATGACCAGTAATGACATAAAGCCCATCATCAATACGGTCCATAATCGGTACTTCGCCCTCGGTATATGGGCGCACACCAGACCATTGTTTAATCACTTTACCTTGAGCGAGCTCAGGGATACGTTCGTTCGCATATTGGTGAAGCCAAGACACACCTTCATTTGTGTTTCCGACAGAATAATTATCAAATTCACTTGTCGCACCGATTAAGAAGCGGTTAGGTTGTTTAGGAACGATATAACAACCATTTGTCATAAATACCGTTTCTTTTAAATCCAGATTATCATTTTCAATGAGTAAGACTTCACCTTTAACGCCTACAACTTCACGTGGAAGGTGATAGTCTTTTAATAGTTGAGATGACCAAGCGCCACCAGCAACAATCACTTTCTTCGCATAAAGTGAGTCATTAGACGTTTCTACCTGATAATATCCATTTAAATGTTCAATGCGTGTCACTTCCGTATTGAAATAACGTTTAATATGACGTTGTTGCAATGATTTAAATAAAGCTTTCGTATAATGGTTCGCATTAATTTGGCCGTCATGAGGGATGTAGATAGCCATTTCGCTTGATGTGACACTTCCATTTGTTAAGTGAATCAAATCAGAATCTGAAAGTTCTACTACACTGTCATCTAGTGAATTTAAGAAATGATACTGTTTACGCAAACTCTCGATATCTTCTGGGCGATTCGCAATTTTAATTAAACCAGAAGCTTGATATTGGATATCGATGCCCGTTTCATCTTGCAATGTTTCGCACAGTTTTGGGAAAAGGCTACGCGATTCAAGTGCAAGTCTAAATAAATCATTATCTTCAGTAAATTCATTCTGCGCACCTAACATGCCACCTGCTTTGTATGAGGCATGTTTACCTGGGATATCACGGTCTACAATAGCAATGTCCATTTGTGATTGGCTTAAGTTTCTAGCGATAGACATACCAATCACGCCCGAACCAATAATGAGAACGTCATGCATCTTTCACCCACTCCTTTCGTAACTGTTCAATTTGTGTCAAAGATGCGTTCATAAAGAAAGAAATTGCACAAATACCAGCAAAGCCAAGTGGCAAGTCGTGAATCGTTTCTTTAGTTATACCGCCAATCGCATAGACAGGAATTGGGAGTTGTAAAACTTGGTAAATCTCTTCCATGGACCGTGGCGTCTGATTAGGTTTAGATGGTGTTTCAAAGATATGACCATAAAACACGTAATCAAGATGGTGTTCATAAGCTTGTGTTACAGACTCTAGTGAGTGTGTCGACATGCTAATTTCAATTTCTGGGTGTCGTGATTTATAATCAAACGCTCGGGCGTCCATTTCACGCATGTGTAAGCGTGAGAGATTTAGCTTTTCTAGTAATTCGATGTCACTATGAATAATTATTTTATCTTTAGGAAATCCTTGTTGAATCAAGTTCGTTATAAAATAAAATAAGTCTTCATGAGACATTGGTCTCCTGAATAATAAGCCGTCTATGCCTTTAGCAATTTCGAGAAAATGGTGTAAATCTTTAGTCGTTAACGCTTTATAAGATGTTATAGCAATGAAAATGAGCATCACTCCCTAAGATATAAAAAAACGCTATCTCCCTCGTAGGGAAATAGCGTTTAACTCAACCTTATAATAACTTATGCGCCACTTTCCTACGCCAGTACAAACTGGATCAGGTTCCAGGAATTATAAAGTCCATTCTTTACTCTCAGCCCTAAACAAAGGCACTTCCAGTGGAAAATTAAATTTTATGTGTTAAAAAATAACCGTTCACGTTTTATTTCAAATTCATTCTACAATTTTTTGGGATAGAATTCAAATCTTAGTTTATCACACGTAGCGCAAGGCTTCTTAAAGGAAAAAGTTGCTTTCATATTTAAATAAACACAATTTAATAAAAAACTTTAAGAAAATCTATTATAAACGATTACAAAACCTGATATTATAAACAAAAATAAGTTAAAAAGCCTATGAGAATGGGCTTTATAGGATAATATTTTTTAGAGAATTGGGAGTCTCGAAGAATATATTAGACAACATTTTAAGAATCAACAAATTTAAGGGAAGTAGGAAAAAGAGGAAATGGTTCAAAGACAAAAAAGAAGTAGTGTTCGCTGGTTTTTCGCATTAGCATTTTTTATTATCGGAGTTATCGCATATATGGATAGATCGAATATCTCATATATCGCGCCACAAATGATGGCAGATTTACATATGAACAAGCAACAATTTGGGTTGCTCGCTTCATTCTTCTCGCTAGGTTATGCTTTAATGCAAGTGCCTTCAGGTATGTTAGCAGAGAAATTTGGTCCACGTAAGATGATTACAATTGCCTTATTATGGTGGAGTGCTTTCACTATTTTTACAGGTATGATTAAACATCACGGATTATTATATTTAGTTCGTTTCTTATTCGGTATAGGGGAAGCACCAATGTATCCATCTAATGCCGTGTTTAACTCGACTTGGTTCTCAAAAGATGAAAAAGGTAGAGCATCAAGTATGTTATTAGCAGGTTCATACTTTGGACCCGTATTAGCACCTATTATTACAATTGCGATTGTTAATGCCTTTAATTGGCAAGCAGTCTTTTATATCTTTGGTGGTGCAGGTATTTTAATCGCTATTTTATGGGGCATCATCGCAAAAGATTTACCAGAACAACATCGTATGGTAAATGAAGCAGAGAAACGTTTTATTATGGAGAACCGTGATTTAGTACAAACAACTCAATCAACACCTCCATGGAATCAATTCTTCCGTCGTTTAAGTTTCTATGCGATTGCAGGACAATATTTTGTAGTTCAATTTGTAATTACATTATTCTTAATTTGGTTACCAACATATTTAACTGAACAATACCACGTAGAATTTAAACACATGACAATTAGTTCATTACCATGGTTTATCATGTTTATTTTAATCTTATCTGCTGGGGCAATCTCAGATAAAATTTTACGTAGTGGTCAATCTCGTTTCGTTTCAAGAGGATTAATTGCTATTCTTGGCTTTATTGTATTTGCGATTTCAATCTTCTTTGCAGTACATACTGAGAGCTTATATGTCACTATTTTCTGGTTATCACTTGGTTTAGGTGGCATGGGTATTTCAATGGGTATGAGCTGGGCTGTAGCGAACGATATTGGTCGTAACTTTGCTGGAACAGTGTCAGGTTGGATGAACTTATGGGGGAATTTTGGTGCCTTATTAAGTCCATTCTTAGCCGGTGCTTTAGTTGCATCACTTGGTTGGACAATGACATTCCAATTATTAATTATTCCAGCAGTTATCGCTGCTATCTTATGGTTATTTGTTACACCAGATAAACCACTGATTAAAGATGAAACACGTAAATTGAAATAGATTGAACGACAACCACCTATTATAGGTTGAAACATAAATCTTAATAAGCGTAGAAATGATTCAATTATGAATTGTTTCTACGCTTTTTCTATCAATACTTTATGACAATACTCCGTGGTTTAGGTGAGAATTTACATTAGAGTGCTTTAAGAATATTATACTTTCGTATATTTTAATAAATTAATGAGGCCTCATGTGTATAAAATTAACTTAAAAACAAAGAAAATGATAAACTAAAGGTAAATCTTAAAGGTAAGGGTGATTCGTATGATCATTATTAATGCAAAACTTAAAGTAAATGAAGCGTATCGTGAAGAATATTTAGAATTAATGAAAGGCCTTGTAGACAATGCACGTCAAGAAGAAGGTAATACATTTTATAGCCATTACGAAGACGTAAGTGAACGCAATACGTTTGTTGTTGTTGAAAATTATAAAGACCAAGAAGCGGTAGAAGCGCACAACCATTCAGAACATTTCAAAGTATTTAGTGAAAATATTGGTAAATATATTACTGAACAACCAGAAATTGATGTTGCTGAAACAAAATAATTTAATAATAAATCTATAAGCTGGGGCATTGATATAAGAATGTTTCAGCTTTTAATATTGTTGAATTTCTAAATAGTGGTTTAGTATTCTACAACAAAATTTAGTGATAAAAATGTTATCATAGAGTGTATATGTTTATAGAAAGGAACGATAGCATTGGGAAACGTACTAAAATCTCTTATAAGCTTTGATACCTCTAAAATTGACCCAATGAAAGGGATTAGACAGGGCTTACTAATGATTATCCCAGCATTAATAGGTTATTTCCTAGGTAATTTTAGTTTTGGCTTACTTGTTGCCACAGGTACATTAGCACATATTTATGTCTTTAAAAGCTCGCCACGTTCTATGCTTAGAACGGTCATTTTATGTACCTTATCTTTCGCAGTCTGTATGATGCTAGGTACACTCACTGTTACCGAACCCATACTTTATGGCGTAACATTACTTATTGTAACGGTAGTCCCATTCTACGTATTTAGTGCCTTGAAGATTGCCGGACCATCTTCAACCTTCTTCTTAGTTACATTTTGTTTACCTAGTAACTTACCAGTAGCACCAGACCAAGCATTAATACGTGGCTTAGCCATTCTTATTGGTGGGGGAATTGCGACACTTCTTGTACTTATTACAGTGCTTCTCCAAAAACAAAAAATTGAAAATAAAGCCATTAATTCTGACTTTAAAACTATTAATCAATTAATGCATAACTTTAATGATCGTGAAAAGTTTAAAGAAATTACCAAAAGTGCAGTCACACAATTTAAAACGTCAGATGAATTACTGATAACTGCGACAGCTGGAACAAATAATAATTTGAGTCAACGTTTCCAAAGATTACTCTTGTTACATACGTCGGCACAGGGTATTTATTCCGAACTTCTTGAACTACATGAAAAAGATATACGTCCACTTCCACAAGAGTTAATTGAAATGATGGAAGTAACGACACGTAATGCATATCGCCCAAGCGCAAATCGTGAGAAATGGACGAAAGAAGTTAGCGTGGATGCTGAATTTGATAATTTGTTGCAATATATATTAAAAATCGACGAAATAGCAAACTTAGGTTCAAACCAAATTGAACACGAGGCAAGCGTCAGAAAGCCATTATATAGTCAAAGAATTATTCATAATTTAACGCTAGATTCAATTGTCTTCCGTAATACGTTAATTTATACCGTAATTATGGCGGTCGCAATCTTTATTTCGCTAGCGTTTAACATTCAAAAATCATACTGGATTCCATTAACGGCGCACACTGTTTTGGTAGGTATGACGACACGACGTATGTTAGACCGTGCCACAGCGCGTGGACTCGGTACGATTATGGGTACCTTGTTATTATCGGTGATTCTATACTTTAACCCTCACCTTATTGTGGCAGTTATTGTAATGGGACTTGCAGCGATGATGACTGAAGCATTTGTAGGTTCAAACTATGCTTTCGCCGTGATTTTTATTACAACGCAAGTTATTTTATTAAACGGTTTAGCCTCTGAAAATCTATCAATTAACATTGCTTACACACGTATTTTTGATGTGTTAATTGGTATCACTATAGCGATTATTGGTATTTTATTAATTAATCGTCAAACATCGTCTGCCATGCTTCCAGGTACGATAGCGGAAGTAGTACGTAAAGAAGCCGACATTTTTCAATATGTCTTCTCAAGTAACGCGTATCATGATGAAGACTACGAGAAAAACGAAAGTTTAGCATTATCAGTGAAAATGAGCAATATGACCCAAGTTTATAATTCAGCGAGTGAAGAACTATTCTCTAATAAAGAAGTGATTCGCTATTACTATCCAAGTATCTTCGCATTAGAAGAAATCAACTTTATGTTAATGCGAGCTATGCAGAATCACCAACGTCAACATATTTCAGATGAACAAATGGGAGAATACTTAGTTATTTTTGAAAATATTGCTAAGCATTTTGAGTTACAAAGTAGTCTTGAAATAAATACGTTATCGGACTTACCTCAATATAATTATTTAAAATCTGTATTGATGAAGTTACAAAATAATTGTGTTTACACGCGAAAAGATATTGATGAGATTGAAGATGGCGCGGCGACGAAAGCGTAGTTTGGTGTAGTGGAGGTTTCATTTTCAAGAGAAGTGGTAAAGCTTACTATTAATAAATAGAGGAGTGTGACATTATGCCTTGGACAATGAACGATTATCCAAATACTTGGAAAAATATGAAAGAGCTTGAACGTAAAAAAGCGATTGATATCGGTAATGCCATGTTGAAAGATGGTTATAAAGAAGGCGATGTTGTACCTATCGCGACAAAACAAGCTGAAGATTGGTATAAAGATGCAAGTAAAGATGAGCTAGAAGAGTTAAAGAATAAACATATTACTGAGCATCAAAAAGATCAATCAGCTAATCCTAAATTAAATGATAAAAATGTGCATGTGTATTATGAAGAGAACGAATGGAAAGTGAAAACTGAAGGTGCGAAACAAGCATCAGACACGTTTGATACTAAAGAAGAAGCTAAAAAGAAAGCACAAAATATTGCCGATAATCGCGATACAAAAGTTATCGAACATAAAAAAGATGAATAATTAAAGAGACTTCCAATCAAAGCCTAGGACATTTTCAGTATGAATGTCTTAGGTTTTTTAATACTTCGTATTGATTGGCTCCGTTCCGGGGAGCGGGACAGAAATCTAATGGAATTTCCAAGATTTCGTAGTCCCGCCCCGGCAAGGTTGACTAGAAATGAAGAGAGTGAGGCTCGAACGTGTCTTCATTTCAGACAACTACTGCCAGTTTTAGCTTGTAGCCTTCAACAAGCATTGCTTGCCAAGAAGTCCCGCCACCAATACTACGTATAAATATGAAATTTTATACTCATGTATTCTTAAAGATATATTTAATACTTCTTAATATTTATAAATCAAGGCATAATATTTTGAAGCGACATTCTAATTTACCTCTTTATTATGCACAAAACGTATATCGGGCTAATGATGTAGTAAATACAGATGGATATTATTTTTAGTTCATTTTTCAATTCGATATAATGTAATGTGATAAATAAGGAGGAAATACTATGTACGTAGAGAGAAAACCGTCATTGTATATTGAAGAATTACGTAATGAATTTAAAGAGAGTTTAAATCATTTTGAAAATGGGGACGAAGCATTCGACCGTTTAATTGGCTTCGTTGAACTTGATCATCTATACTCCTCAGCATTAAAAGAAATATGCACGAAGCTAGACATCTTAGACGATAATTTCAATCATGTGTATAAACATAATCCCATACATCACATGGAACGTCGTGTGAAAGAAATGAACAGTTTAGTGAAAAAGCTACAACGTAAAAATTTAATCGTAAGTGCAGAAAGTGCCAAAGAAAATATTCTCGATATCGCTGGTATTCGAGTTGTCTGCAACTACTTGGATGATATTTATGTTATTGAAAAGATGTTACTTAAACAAGAAGACGTTAAATTATTAAAACGCAATGATTATATTAAAGAACCTAAAGAAAACGGATATCGTAGCTTACATATTGTCGTTTCTATCCCTGTCTTTTTATCAGATAGAGTAGAAATTACTCCAGTAGAAATTCAGATTCGTACAATCGGCATGGATATGTGGGCTAGCTTAGAACATAAAATACGATATAAAAATAATGCAAGTACCGAAGATTACAAAGAAACATTAAAAGAATGCGCGTTTGAAATTTCAGACGTAGAATCAAAAATGCAATCCATACATTCCGCAATTACAGATAATAATTAACAGGGGGAGCGGTGACAGAAATCTAATGTAATTTCGAAGATTTCGTTGTCCCGCCCCGGCAAGGTTGACTAGAGATGAAGAAAGTGAGGCTCGAACGCATCTTCATTTCAGCCAACTACTGTCTAACCATAGCAGGAGATAATATTTTTTGCTCATCGTTCGGTTATGCTCAAATTCTAAATGCTTTTATCTCAACCATACATATAATAAGAAACAATAATTGATAAATAAAAGACCACCGGCAGACTAACCAATTAAAAAAATTGAAATACTTACTTGCTCATGACGTAGCGTTATTAGCTATAGTGCAAGTAGGAGGTGAACTTTATGTCACAATACACTATTGGAGAACTTGCGAATCACGTAGGTATTACCGTAAGAACCTTACAATACTATGATCACAAAGGACTGTTAACCGCTCAACGTTTAGAAGACTCTAACCGTCGCATCTATAATGATGAACATCTTCACCAACTTCAACTCATATTAATATTGAAAAGGTTCGGCTGTACCTTAGACGAAATTAAGAGGCTTCTTCATGATGAGAGTAATTTGCAAACATTAAAAATGATACTCACATTGCATAAAGAAGAACTAGAAACAAGCATCAATAATCAAAAAGATATATTAAATAATATAGAAGAAGTTCAAAACTATATTTCAGCTCAATCAAATTCTCCAATCAATCATCTAACTGACATAGATAAAGTCATGAAACAAACATCAACCTTAAAATCATTCAAATCGAAAATGTGGCTAAGCGCAAGCGTGATTGGAGTTATTCAATATACTAGTCTTTTAGTTAGCTTGTTAAGAAGTTCTATCAAGCCATTCATTGCTGTTTTGCCCATCTTAATAACTTACGGCTTTACCTTAACAGGAGTGTACTTTAAGCGCATCTCTTATCTCTGTCCTAACTGTCAATATGTTTTTAAACCAACGCTAAAAGATTTCGTCTTAGCAAAACATACTTCGAAAACACGACACTTATCTTGTCCAAAATGTCATGAAAAGCGTTATTGTATTGAAGTGGCTAATAAATAAGAATAATGACAAATTTATGTCCTGACTTCTAAAAGAAGGCAGGAATTTTTATATCTTAAAAAGAAAACGTTTACAAAAGTTACTTTTGTGTATTACTATACTTGTATACAAGTTGGAAATTAGGCAGTGGGAGTGACAAAAGTGGAACAGGGATACCCAAAACAATGGCTTGGAGGTATGACCAAAGGAGAAGGTGTAGCAGCGGAATTACGGTTACAAATTGTTAATGGCGATATCGAGGCAGGCACATTACTTACAGAGAACCAAGTGGCCAAACAGTTTGACGTGAGCCGTTCCCCAGTTAGAGATGCCTTCAAATTATTACAAACTGATCAATTGATACAGTTAGAACGTATGGGCGCGAAGGTACTTCAATTCGGTGAACAAGAAAAGAAAGAACTCTATGATTTAAGATTAATGCTCGAGTCGTTCGCATTTTCAAAAATAAAGCATCTAGACACGACAACGATCGTACAAGAAATGCGTAAACATCTAGAAATGATGAAAGTTGCTATAAAATTTGATGATGCTGAAGCATTTACGCAACATGATATACAATTTCATGAAGCAACAATTAAGGCCTCTAATCATCAATACTTACTCACGTTTTGGAGTCACTTAAAACCCATCATAGAATCGCTCGTTTTAATATCGATGCGACAACGTATGGAACGTGATAAAGCAGATTTTGAACGCATACATCATAATCATGAAGTATTTATAGAAGCAGTAGAGAACTATGATTCGGCGACATTAAAGAAAGCATTTCATCTCAACTTTGATGACGTCGGTAAAGACATTGAAAGTTTCTGGTTACAATAAATAAAGGAAAGAAGGAATATTATGAAATACATGATTGGCGTTGATATTGGTACCACAAGTACGAAATCAGTATTATACGATGAAAATGGACAATTGATTATGAAACATCATATCGGTTATCCCTTACATACGCCAAACGTAGATGTTTCTGAAGAAAATCCAGATGAATTATTTGATGCAGTACTAATGACAGTAAAATATGTCGTTAGAGAAGCGGGCATCAACAAATCAGATATTAAATTGATATCTTTCAGTGCCCAAATGCACAGTTTAATTGCATTAGATGCACAACACAGTCGCTTAACGGAAAGTATCACGTGGGCTGATAATCGTGCTAGTAAATATGCTGAAATGATTAATCAACAACATAACGGTTTCGATATTTATCAACGCACTGGTACACCGATTCATCCAATGTCACCCCTAGCTAAAATCTTTTGGATGAAACATGAGCAATCTGAAATTTATAATCAAACGGCTATGTTTGCAGATATTAAGACATATATTTTCCATCAACTTTTTGACACGTATGTCATTGACCATTCAATGGCGTCTTCTACAGGTATGTTCAATTTGAAAAATTTAGATTGGGATGACGAGGCGCTTCAATTATTAGATATCACACGTGAACAACTACCAAAGTTAGTACCCACTACACATATACTAAAAGGTATGAAGAAACGTTACGCTACATTGATGGGCATCGATGAAGATACGCCAGTAGTCGTTGGCGCAAGCGATGGTGTGCTGTCTAACTTAGGAGTAAATAGCTATAAAAAAGGTGAAGTCGCAGTCACGATTGGAACTTCTGGTGCTATTCGTACAGTAATTAATCAACCTCGTACAGACTATAAAGGCCGTATCTTCTGTTACGTCTTAGATGAAGATCATTATGTTATTGGTGGGCCGGTCAATAATGGTGGTGTAGTCCTTAGATGGCTAAGAGATGAGTTACTTGCAAGTGAGGTAGAAACGGCTAAACGTTTAGGCGTCGATCCTTACGATGTCCTTACTAAAATCGCTAGCCGAGTGAAACCAGGCGCTGATGGATTAATCTTCCATCCTTACCTTGCCGGGGAACGCGCACCTTTATGGAACGCAGATGCGCGCGGTTCATTCTTTGGCTTAACACTTTCACACCAGAAAGAACATATGATTCGAGCCGCTTTAGAAGGCGTACTATATAACCTTTATACCGTCTATCTTGCCTTAGTAGAAGTGATGAATGAAACACCTAAGACAATTAAAGCGACAGGTGGCTTTGCGAAGAGTGAGATGTGGCGTCAAATGATGGCTGATATCTTTGATACAAATCTTAACGTACCAGAGAGCTATGAAAGTTCTTGCCTAGGCGCTTGTGTACTTGGTCTTAAAGCTTTAGGTGAGATTGATGATTTTTCTATTGTTGAAAAGATGGTCGGTACCACACACGAACATCAACCTGATCAAGATACAGTGAACGTCTATCAACAATTAGTATCTATCTTTATCAATTTAAGTCGTTCGCTAGAAGAAAGATATGCAGAAATAGCAGATTTTCAACGTAAACATATGTAGTCAATCAGTACATAAAAAAGAAACAGGGAGGATTTACGATGTTTGGAGAAATTTGGCCACTAATAAGCGTGGTTATTGGGATTTTATTACTACTGTCACTTATTATATTCTTAAAGCTTAATACATTTATTTCGCTAATCGTTACATCAGTCGTCACTGCCATTTTACTCGGCATGCCACTGAATAAAATTATGGAAACCATTGAAAATGGGATGGGTAGCACACTTGGCCATATCGCATTAATCTTTGGTTTAGGTGCGATGCTCGGTAAATTACTCGCAGACGGAGGCGGGGCAAACCGAATTGCCGATACGTTAATCGCTAAATTTGGACAAAAACACGTTCAATGGGCAATGCTTATCGCAGCCTTCATCGTCGGTATTGCATTATTCTTTGAAGTAGGACTAGTTTTACTTATACCGTTAGTATTTACAATCGCCAAACGCGCTAACGTGTCACCATTGAAACTCGGCTTACCAATGGTGACTGCACTTTCAGTAACACATGGTTTCTTGCCACCACACCCTGGTCCAGTAGTTATCGCTAAAGAGTTAAAAGCTAACTTAGGTCAAGTATTATTATTCGGTATTATTATTGCGATACCCGTAACTATTATAGCTGGCCCAATTTTCAATAAAGTAGCACAAAAAATAATCCCATCAGCCTATACACGTGAAGGTGACATTTCAGCGTTAGGGTCTCAAAAAGAATTCAAAGAATCTGAAATGCCAGGCTTTGGATTAAGTATATTCACAGCTATCTTACCTGTCATCTTAATGTTGATTTCAACGATTGTACAGTTGGTCACTGGACATGAAGAAGCGAAAAATATTGTCGAACAAGTCATTTACTTTATAGGCACAGCAGGAACGGCAATGTTGATTTCTGTCATCTTCGCCATCTTCTCAATGGGCTTACAACGTGGTAGAAAAATGGACGACATTATGAAATCAGCCACTAATGCGATTTACCCAATCGGCATGATGATCTTAATCATCGGCGGTGGCGGTACATTCAAACAAGTCCTCATCGACGGCGGCGTAGGTGATACGATTGCGAAAATGTTTGAAGGTTCAACTATGTCACCAATATTACTAGCATGGATAGTCGCAGCAGTCTTACGTATCGCATTAGGCTCAGCAACAGTGGCAGCCATTTCAACGACAGGTATTGTCTTACCATTATTACAACATTCAGATGTAAACGTCGCACTTGTTGTTCTTGCAATCGGAGCCGGAAGCGTCATCCTTTCACACGTTAACGACGCAGGCTTCTGGATGTTTAAAGAATACTTTGGATTGACAGTTAAAGAAACCTTCTTAACATGGTCACTACTTGAAACTATTATTTCAGTATCAGGTATTATCTTTATCCTGTTTATTAGTTTATTTATTTAAAATTAAGCTACATTACTATTTCGTCATTTAAGGGAGCGAGACAGAAATCTAGGGAGTGGGACAGAAATCTAATACAATTTCCAAGATTTCGTTGTCCCATCCCGGCAAGGTTGACTAGAAATGAAGAAAGTGAGGTTTAAACGCATCTTCATTTCAGACAACTACTGCCATAACTAAAGGCTGAACCACTTTTTATATTAATGGCTTAGCCTCTTTTTATAATTTGAAACGGTTTCTATTTATAAAGCAATCATTAGGCTATCACTAGGAATGACACATAAAGAGTGATAAACTAACAAATGATAAAAACAACAGAATGTACAAAGGAGTTACTCAAGTTTGAAACAAATAAAAAAAGCTATCATACCTGCCGCTGGTTTAGGAACAAGATTTTTACCAGCTACCAAGGCGATGCCTAAAGAAATGCTTCCAATCTTAGATAAACCTACCATCCAATACATAGTAGAAGAAGCCTCTCGCGCAGGAATTGAAGATATCATTATAGTAACTGGCAAACATAAACGTGCGATTGAAGATCATTTTGATAATCAAAAAGAATTAGAAATGGTACTAGAAGAAAAAGGTAAAACAGAGCTACTTGAAAAGGTAAATTATTCCACAGGTTTGGCTAATATCTTTTACGTTCGTCAAAAAGAACAAAAAGGGTTAGGACATGCCATCTATACAGCACGTCAATTTATCGGTAATGATCCATTTGCGGTTTTATTAGGCGATGATATCGTGGAATCTGAAGAACCTGCGATTAAACAATTAATGAATGTCTATGAAGAAACAGGCCATTCAGTTATTGGCGTACAAGAAGTAGAAGGAGAGGTTACACATCGTTATGGCATTATTGATCCTTTAGAAAAAGAAGGCCAACGTTACAAAGTTAAACAGTTTGTAGAGAAACCTAAACAAGGGACTGCACCATCCAACTTAGCTATTATGGGACGCTATATTCTGACGCCAGAAATATTCGACTACTTAAAAACACAAAAAGAAGGCGCCGGCAACGAAATTCAATTAACCGACGCAATAGAACGCATGAACAACGACATCCCAGTATACGCATATGACTTCGATGGCAATCGCTACGACGTCGGAGAAAAACTAGGTTTCGTCAAAACAACAATTGAATATGCCCTCAAAGATCCAAAAATGAAAGATGAACTTGTACATTTTATTAAACAACTCGGATTATAAAAAAAGAGCCTAAAGCGTAAGTTAATATTAAACACCCTAAATGATTAACTAATATCGCTCTAGGCTCTTTGCGTATTAAGAAATACGCAATACTCGATTAAAATGTCTTGCGTCTGCCTTATATTTGGAGTAGAGAGAAGGCATTAAACATGACAAATGTGTCCTCTTACCTTGTAATAGTTAAACGATTAATACATCCTTCGTCTGTCATAATGATAAATCGTTGATAATATTGGCTATACTCGTTTTAAACAAAGAATAGATATTTAAAATCATTTAAACTAAACAAAATATGAGACAAAGTATAAAACTAACTATGAGAGAAACCCATCCTATTTTCCGCTAAGATGAGCATCCCCGGGGAAGTTACATATGTAATGTCCCCCCCCCTTATGATTCTCCGTATATTAGACCGAAATCTAATATGCATTTATTATATTCGAAAATACACCACAAGCAGTAGCAATCTTTTGACTAAAAATATCACTTTTTTGACTAATTTATAAAATTCAATCTAAAAATCATGAAACACTAAGAAATTGATTAATAAAAAGGTGTATGAACCACGGGAAATGAAAATCAGACACAAAAATACTGACAATCAGTAGTCATCTACCGATTACCAGCTATTTTAAAAGAAATTAGAATTTATATTATCGATATACTAAACCGAAAAGCAAATAACAAAAATAAAGATGAAAAAAATAGTCCTTATACCATCTTTAAGTAAGTTTTAATTTTCAAATTTTATAAAATGTATGGATAACCGTTTTAGAAATAAAAATTGCAAAAGTATATATCGGTAAAAAATAAACAAAGGGACTCATCATACTCTCCATTAAGATAAGCCCCTAAGGAATTTTACCAATTGAGAAACAACGACATCCTCAATGATAATTAGATCGATCTACCGAAACTATGGAAATGGAAAAGTAGTAAACTAATTACTAATAATATAAAAAAACATCTCATTTTCCGCTAAGATGTATAAAAAGGAAGATTTTTGAATTTCCCTTTCCATAACCACGCAAACCCCCAATTATGTAATAGCCACAAAGCTATTACATAATTAAATTATAATATAAATAATTTATATTTAAACCCCTAGAAATAGCAATCTTTTGACTAAAAATATCACTTTTTAGTCTTTTTTTAATATAACTTTATATTAACCAGTTATATTCGATAAATGCATTTATTATAAAATAATAGCTATGGTATTTAAGATATTGATGAAAAAGCTAATTTTGATAAAATTAAAGATAATAATACAAAAAGGGTGTTTTTATTGAAAAAAGTTATAAAAGTAGTTGGAGCAGTTATCTACTCAGAAAACAAAGTGTTATGTGCACAACGTAGTGAAAATATGAGTCTTCCTTTGATGTGAGAATTCCCTGGTGGAAAAATTGAAAAAGGAGAAACTGAAAAAGAAGCTTTAATTAGAGAAATTAAAGAAGAGATGAAATGTGATCTTATAGTGAAAGAAAAAATTACTACTACAGATTATGAGTACGATTTTGGAATAGTAAGCTTATCGACCTATAAATGTGAGTTGAATAAGGAAATGCCTACTTTAACAGAACATAAAGCTATTAAATGGCTACCATTAAATGAATTAAGTAATTTAAATTGGGCCCCAGCAGATGTCCCTGCTGTTAATATCCTCATTAAGGGTGAAAACTAATGGAAAGTAATTTAGTACCTAAGCTGACACAGTCTTTATACAAAGGATTCATTGATAAAAACGCAGCTCACACAGGTAACTTAAACCCTAAGTTGTTAATTAATAATAGAAATCAAAATGTTCTTACTTCAATTATAAATGAGTTAGAAAAATGTGAAACGTTTTATATTTCAGTAGCGTTTATAACTGAAAGCGGGTTAACTAGTTTAAAGAGAGTATTATATGATTTAAAACAAAAAGGTGTTCAAGGCAAACTAATCACTTCAAATTATTTAGGGTTTAATACACCTAAAATGTACAAAGAATTGTTAAAATTGAAGAACGTTGAGGTACGATTAACTGATATCGAGGGTTTCCACGCTAAAGGGTATATTTTTGAACATGAAAATCATTCTTCAATGATTATTGGAAGTTCAAATTTAACCTCAACAGCTTTGAAAATAAACTATGAACATAATGTATTATTATCGACTCATAAAAATGGAGAGTTAATTTATAATGTTCAAAGTCAATTCTTTGATTTATGGGAAAAGAGCATTCCTTTAAACTATGAATGGATTAGCAACTATGAAGAAACATTCGAATCAAAATTGTATAAAGATTTGTTTAAGATTAATAGTAAACAAAACGAAGCTATAGAAAAGTTTACTAATTCAATACAAATTAAGCCTAATAAAATGCAAGAGGAAGCCTTAATGGCTTTGAAAAAATTAAGAACTTCAGGAGAACACAAAGGGCTTATAGTTTCAGCAACAGGAACTGGGAAAACTATTTTATGTGCTCTAGATGTTAGAAATTATAATCCTCAAAAGTTTTTATTTATAGTCCACAATGAAGGAATACTAAAAAAAGCACGCCAAGAATTTAAAAAGGTACTTCCTTTTGAAAGTGATGATCAATTTGGCTTCTATACAGGAACTATTAAAAATAAAGAAGCTAAATATATTTTCGCAACTATCCAATCTTTAAATAGTAAAGATAGTTATAAATATTTTAACAAAGACGAATTTGATTATATAGTTTTTGACGAAGCACATCGAACTGATGCAAAAACCTATCGTAAAATTTTAGAATATTTCACACCAGACTTCTTTTTAGGCATGACTGCCACGCCTGAAAGAACAGATACAGGGAATATATTTGAGCTTTTTGATAATAATGTAGCTTATGAAATTAGACTGCCTAAAGCGTTAGAAAGTGATATACTTTGTCCTTTCCATTATTTTGGAGTTACAGATTATATATATAACGGAGTAGAAAGTGACGATTTAACTACTTTAAAAGATTTAACTTCAGATGAAAGAATAAATCATATTATCGAAAAGACGAATTATTATGGATATTCAGGTGAAGAACTAAAGGGTTTAATTTTTGTTAGTAGTACAGAAGAAGCAAAAGAAATAGCTAAATTATTACAAGATAGAAATATACCTAGCAAGTCACTAACTAGTGATCAAGACGATCAAAATAAAAGGCTAAAAGTAATAAATGAACTAGTAAATGGGGACATAAACTATATAGTTTCAGTTAATTTATTAAACGAGGGCGTAGATATCCCGGAAGTAAATCAAATTGTTATGCTTAGAGGGACAGAATCTAGTATTATTTTTATTCAGCAATTAGGAAGAGGATTAAGAAAAAGTTTAAATAAAGACTATGTAACTGTGATTGACTTTATTGGGAATTATAAAAATAATTATCTTATTCCAATTGCATTGTCAGATAATCAATCACAAAATAAAAATGATTATCGTAAATTTCTAAGTGACCCAAATCAAATTGAAGGTGTATCAACCATTAATTTTGAAGAAGTAGCTAAAAAGAAAATTTATGATTCGATTAACGAAGCAACTTTAAATAGCGTTAAAGTAATTAAAGAAGCTTTTAATAGTGTTAAACAGAGAATTGGTAGAACACCTATGTTGATGGATTATATTGAACAGCATTCTATAGATCCTGAAGTAATAATTTCTAAATTTGGTAATTATTATTGTTTCTTAAAAAAATATAATTAATTATACTGAAAAAGTTTTGTCTGAAAATGCGATTAAAAATCTAACATTTCTTTCTAAAGAAATATTACCAGGTTTGAAACGTTCTGATATTGATGTTTTAGAAAAAATTATTAATACTGATATGACTCGTGAAGCACTATATGAAAATTTAGATACGATTAAAAATGAAGATATTGATACGACAATTAAAATACTAACTTTAGATTATTTTGGTTTACCTGAACAAGAAAGATATGGTTCACCTATTGTCGTTAATGATTCGCAAGTTTCACTCAGTAATACATTTAAAAAGTATATTGAAGATGAAGAGTTTAAAAAGTATGTAATCGATATTCTTAGTTTATCTAAATATTATAATAATAAATTTCAAGATTCTGGTAATGATTTAATTTTATATAACCAATATTCAAGATTAGATTTCCTTAAGTTAGTCAATTGGAGAAATGATGAAAAAATATGGGTAATAATATCTATGGTTATAGAGTATTAGATGATCATATTCCAGTATTTATAACTTATACAAAATCTGAAGGTATAGATGATAATATAAAATATGAAGATCGTTTTCTTAGTCAAGATGAGCTAGCGTGGGTTTCAAGAGCAAATGCTTCACTTAAGAGTAAAGAAATCCAAGATATTATTAATCATAAGGAAAGAAATAAGAAGATATATATATTTGTTAAAAAAAGTGATGCTGAAGGCAAACTACATTATTATTTAGGAGAAGCGGAATATATAAAAGGCACTGCTAAAGAAGAAACTAGAGATATTGGGGATAGAGTAGTTACTATGAATTTAGCTATGAAGACTTCAATTAGAGATGATATTTATAGATATATTGTTGAAGAATAATATATACACTTTCAGGTTAATATGAAAAAATCACTCTGAGACATAAATATCTCAGATTAAAAATAAAATGGTAATTTCTATTGAAATAAGATAGAGATTATCATTTTTTAATTAAATTTTGTTCTAAAGGATTTTATATTTCGATGTAATGTTCAAGGTAGCAACATAGTAATGTTGGCGAGACTCCTGAGGAAACGATGCCGGTCGAAGACTACTGGATGAGATGGCATCCTTGGAAAGCGAGCCGAATAATAAGTAAAGATGATTTTCGCAATTGAAAAGAAACTACGCTTTAAATGCTGAATTTCTGGGCCAATTGGCAGTAGTTGACTAAGATGAAGATGCGTTTAATCGCACTTTCTTCATCTCTAGTCAACCTTGCCGGGGCAGGACTACGAAATCTTTGAAATTACATTAGATTTCAGTCCTGCTCCCAAATGCCGGGTGGAGTGTTGTTGTGCGACTCCTAGCGTAAAAGAACGAATGGCGAGACCGTGGCTCGTCGAGTTCACGCAGGAAAGCGTCACAACATAATCGTAACCCAAACCATTTTGATTCCTTTTTCTCAAAACAACATATTAGATACTATCTACATAAAAACATTGAAAAGATATGATTTTTAAAAATAATGAACTATTTGTGAAAACTATCACAAATCACTTTAAAAATTTTAAAAAGGGTGTATGATGATAATTGTAAGGAATAAGTAATTGGAGTGATACGGATGAGAAAAGTAATTGAAGATGTGATTTTTTCTGAAGAAGGCAGTTACGATATTTATTTGAAAACAGGTGTAAACCAAGGAACTATTGGCGATATTAGAGATGGCTATTTAACAATCGACTCAATTCCTTATATCGATGCCGAACGATTATACTTCTATGGACTCGAACGTAAAACACTCGTAAGCAATTAACACAATTTGAATGACCTCCTATAACATTCAAGAACTTACTATGCCTTCGTTGGTGAGCAGTCGGAGGCATACCATAAATATACCCCTAATCATCATGGAATAATGTGTTGAAAAGGCTGGGACACTTCTATAGAAGTGTCTCAGCCTTTCATGTGGTACGAGCTAATTGAATCCCAGTACGCTTAATACATACTTAATCCATTCCAACTCTCGCTTACATTATACTGCTTTAAAGTTCTTCTTAACTTCATTATATTGATACTCTTGATTATATAGCTTAAATTTATAATGCTCTGCACTTGAGAAAGTCATTCTCACACGTGGAATACGATCAATCTGTGCAATAAATTCTCTCTCTTGACGCGTACGTTGCTTCACACTCATCTCCAACCATTCTTCCTCAGTAAATAAATCCTCGAAGCGGAATGAGAAACTCGTTCTACCTATGCTACTACGTAATGCTTGAATACGTTCAGTAAATGTCACTCTCGTCATCCTCCATTTCTATATGCCCATGAATCCTATATCTTAACTTTATTACGTTTTCACAAATAATACAATTCTTCATAAGATTTTCTCTGAGAATTTTTGAAAATTAAAGCAACCCAAGTTTAGCCAATGATGATTAAGGATAGGTAATCAATGAAACTAAAGTAAAGGGTGAAGTTGAAATGGCAGAATTAAATGAACGTGTAGCAATTATTACAGGAGCAAGTAGTGGTATCGGTGCGACAACTGCTAAAACACTTGCACATCAAGGCGTAAAAGTCGTCTTAGCAGGACGTAATGAAGACAAACTACAAGAAGTAGCAAGCGACATGGCAGAAGGCGATTACCTCATCACTCCAACAGATATCACATCTAAAGATGAAGTGGACGCATTAGTTGAAAATGCCGTCGCCAAGTTTAAACAAGTCGACATTCTAGTCAATTGCGCCGGTATTAACGGTTCATCTAAAATTACAGATTATGACGTTGAAACTTGGGACAGTATGATAGACACTAATGTTAAAGGCTTATTATATAGCTTGAATGCAGTGTTACCACACTTTGAAGAACAAGGCAGTGGTCATATTATCAATTTAGCCTCAATTTCTGGCTTCGAAGTATCAAAAGACAGTGCACTCTATAGCGCAAGTAAATCGGCAGTACTACGTATCGTGGAAGCCTTAGAGAAAGAATTAGCGCGTACAGGCATTAAATCAACAAGCATCTTACCGGGTATGGTAGATACGCCTATGACAGAAAACTCCGATTTCGGAGGACGTAAAAAGTTAGACCCTGAAGATATCGCCAATGCAGTCATTTATGCATTAACGCAACCTGATCATGTCAATGTCAACGAAGTCATTGTGCGCCCGGTGTAAATAGTGGCTAAATAATACCCTGTAAAATGTTACACTAAAGTTGACATACGCTTAGTGTATTCAATTTTATACAAGGATGTGACTGACATGGAACAACGTCTTTATGACTTATTAGATTTATTGGTTAAGTATAATACGGAGAGCCCTCCTGGACGTAATACAGATCGATTACAAGATAAGATTGAGCATTTATTAAAAGATTTAGGTTTTAGTATTCGACGTGAACAACTGTATAAGAATGACAGTGTAATTGTAGGGACCTTGAAAGGTAAGAATCCCGACGCACCGAAGTTAATTTTAAATGGTCATATAGATTTAGCCTCCGTTGACGATGACTCGAACTGGACTTATCCACCATTTAAACTTACGCAAAGTGGTGACTGGCTATATGGTCGTGGCGTGAGTGATATGAAAGGCGGCATGGCTTCATTATTTTATGTTCTTGAAAAGTTACGCCAAGAAGGACACCAACCTGAAGGCGATATTATCGTACAATCGGTAGTAGGTGAAGAAGTAGGCGAAGCGGGGACAAAGTTAGCGTGTGAAATTGGTCCAAAAGCAGATCTAGCTTTAGTCTTAGATACAAGTGAAATGATGGCACTAGGTCAAGGCGGCGTTATTACAGGTTGGGTGACAGTGAAAAGTAAAAACACAATCCATGACGGCGCACGTAGCCAAACAATTCATGCTGGCGGTGGCTTGTTTGGAGCAAGTGCTATTGAAAAGATGACTAAAGTTATTCAAGCCTTGAATGAGTTGGAACAACATTGGGCGGTTATGAAACATAGCCCTGGTATGCCACCAGGCGCAAATACTATTAATCCTGCAGTTATAGAAGGTGGTCGCCATCCAGCCTTTATTGCAGACGAGTGCCGATTATGGATTACGGTACACTACTTACCAAATGAAAGCTATGAAGATGTTATTGTAGAAATTGAAGATTACTTGAATCGAATGGCAAATGCAGATATTTGGTTAAGAGAGAACCCATTACAATTTGAATGGGGCGGAGAATCTATGATTGAAGATAAAGGGGAAATCTTCCCAAGCTTTACTATTCCAACAGAACACCCTGGATTTAAACAATTACAAGATGCACATCAAACAGTAAATAGTACCGACATGCAATATGGTATGAGTACGACTGTTACAGATGGTGGTTGGACGGCGCATTTTGGCATTCCGACTATTTTATATGGACCTGGAAGTCTTGAAGAAGCTCATAGCGTAGATGAAAAAATAGAAGCTTCAGAACTAGAGACCTATAGCAACGTCTTATACCCCTTCCTCAAACATTGGTACCAAAACCCCGAAAAATAATGATATACAACTTAATAAATCAATGAAAAAAGCTAGGATACTTATCATATAAGCGTCCTAGCTTTTTAGTATTAAAATCCTACTTCTTTAATGAACGTCGAATACGATTGACCCAACCCGCTTTACGTTTAGAAACGACAGGCATACCTGATGGTTGCGCCGATTGTTTCTTTAGTTCTTGGCCATATTCAACAGCTTCACGCATTAAATACACTTGAGAATTTAATGGTGATAAATCATTTTCAACGTAATGATAATTACCTTCTTGGTCTTGATAACAACCTTTTTGATTGTCAGATAATTGTAAATTCATAAAATCTACTAAACGTTTACCAATTTCTTTATCTTCGACAGGGAATAAAATTTCCACACGCTTAATCATGTTACGCGTCATTACATCGGCAGATGATAAATAAATGCGCTCATCGCCGTTATTATGGAAGTAATAAATACGAGAATGTTCAAGTAAACGTCCTACGATACTTACGACTTCAATATTTTCACTAATACCGGGGATACCTGGTTTTAAGCAACAAATACCTCGGATAATTAATTGAATCTTCACGCCAGCTTGTGATGCTTCGAATAACTTTTCAATGATAGCTTTATCAGTTAAAGAGTTCATCTTCATCATAATCTTACCGTTACCGTGTTGAAGATGACTATTAATCTCTTTGTCGATACGGTCGATAAAGACGTCACGGATATCAAATGGCGCAACGATTAATTTGTTGTATTCTGGTTTCACTGAGTAACCACTTAGGTAATTGAAGAAGTTAATCGCGTCTTCTGCAATTTCTTTATTAGTGGTAATGATACCCATGTCAGTATAAAGTTTCGCAGTTTTATCATTATAGTTACCAGTGCCAAGATGAACGAATGATGTCAATTCGCCACCAATACGTTTGACGACTAAGGCAATTTTACTGTGTGTTTTTAAATGGGTCATACCGTAAATGACGTGACAACCTGCATCTTCTAACATACGTGCCCAATGCACATTATTTTCTTCGTCGAAACGAGCTTTTAATTCTACTAGAACAGTTACTTGTTTACCTTTTTCAGCAGCTTCTTTCAAACTGTTGATAATCGGTGAATCTTTACTTACACGATAAAGCGTTTGTTTAATCGCGATTGTATTTGGATCATCTGCCGCTTCACGTATAAAATCAACGATAGGGTCAAATGATTCGTAAGGATGGTGGAAGAAGATATCACGTTTTAATGCTAATTCATACACATTATTGTTGCCTAAAGAACGAGAAACTTGTGGTGAATATTTTTTATAAGTTAAATAATTTAGTTTATGAGATAGATGATCAACTAAACTAAAGATAAATGTTAAATCTAATGGACCGTCTAAGAAATACACGTCTTGTTTATCAACTTCTAATGTTTCAATTAGCCAGTCTAAATCATCAGGGTTCGCAGTGCGTCCATCTACTTCTAAACGTACAGCAGAACCGCTTTTACGTTCTTTAAGGAAACGTTCAATTTCGATTAATAAGTCTTCAGCGCCATCTTCATGAATAGTTAAGTCGGCATTTCTTGTAATTCTGAATGTGAACGTATTTAAAACTTCATACCCTGTGAATAAATAATTAATGAAGTAAGAAATAACATCCTCAATCATTAGGACATATTGCTTAGGCCCTTCGTTGTAAGTTAAGAATCTTGGAATAAGTGATGGAATTTGTACAATCGCTGAATTAATCGCATCTTCTGTATCAATATCTACAAAGATGTTTAAGCTTTTATTATTAAGTTTTGGAAAAGGATGATACGCATCGATACCAAGTGGTGTTAATGTTGGTAGAATGGTTAATTTAAAGTCCTTTTCTAACTTTTCTAATAGAGATTCTGATAACTCGTCAGGTTCACACATTACGATGTCATAATCTTTAAGTTCGTTCATTAATTCGTTATAACGTTCATACTGTTTATTTACGTATGTTTTAGCTTTTTCTTGAATGGCATCGACTTGTTCTTGTGGCGTCATTTGTGTTTTATTCTCAGGCTTGTCGTAACCTAATTTCACTTGGTCTTTTAAACCGGCTACACGCACCATGAAGAACTCGTCTAAATTTGAACTAAAAATAGAAATAAAGTTTAATTTTTCTAATAATGGATTGTTATTATCATATGACTCTTGAAGTACACGATAGTTGAAGTCTAACCAACTTAATTCGCGGTTATTATAGTATTGTGGTAAGCTAATATCATTTTCTCCCAATTGAGTTTGCATATTCCGAATACACCTCGTCATTTCCTCAAATATACTTTGTTTAATTGTTTTTTAGCGAAAGGCATAACTACCTAACTTTAAAATAGCATAGTTATTTTAAGATTTTGTAAAGATGATGGAAACTTTCCCTTTAAGTATCTTTTCTATATGTTTTTTTTGTCTTACAGCTTGATACTCTTCAGCGATAGGTTCACCTTCAGTGTAAAATACAGTTAGTTCGTAATCCTCATCACCTTTTTTCTTCTTCTTCAATACGACATCTTCAACGAAACTTGTGTGTGAGATGTTTAATGCATTGATGAACTTGATAATACCCCCGAGAGTTTGAATAGTGTCTATTTCTTTACTGCTAAACCAGTCCGTTTCTTCGCAATAGAATTTCAATAATGATTTATTTTTAAAACTAGCTAATAGTGCTAATTTGACACGATCTTTATGTGTATAGCCATTAATCATTGAGTTCGCGATAATATAGTACGTATGTGGTGAGCTTGAATCGGAATCAATAAAACTACCTAAGTAATAAATATATGTTCCTTCTTCAAATAAACGTTGGTCGTTCTCACTAATATCTAAATTAGCCGTCTTGATAAGTTGAGCGAGTAAAGATTTTGCTAGTTTCAATCGTACTTGTGAACTCTCATCTTCAATAATATATTCACGTGCTAAGAAATGAATCGATTCTTTACGCACGTTGTGTTTATCGAACACATCAGGATAGCGTTCACGCACTTGGTGAATGATGTAGCCCTCACGAAGCCCATTTCTTGAAAATGTAAATTGTTTTGCGTCTACTTTCTTATATAGTGCTTTAAAGACAGAAACGGCTGGTAAAATGATGTCAGCACGATCGCGACTTAAACCATCAAGATTCGTTAACTCATCACGAGAACTTTTACGGATAAGATCAAAAACTTCATCGATATCTTTATATGTCATCGTATAGTTATGCACACCACCGATAGGGTAAGAGTGTTTCGCTTGATGGATACGAGCGATGTTACGTGCAGAACCACCTACGCCTACAAGTGACACGTCTTGGCCTTTTAACCAATCTAAAGTATCGAATTGTTGTGCCAAGAATTTCTCCATATCTTTAATGGCACCTTTGTCGTTATGCGCTTTACCGTCAAAGAATTTACGGTTGAGTGTTACGACGCCAAATGGGAAACTGTGTGCTTTAAGAAGCTCTTTATCTTTAAATAATGTAACTTCTGTTGAACCACCACCAATATCAACTGAAACACCGTTTTCGATTTCTGTGGTATGTGTAATCGCATAGTAACCGTAAAATGCTTCATCTTCTTCAGGTACAATTTTAATATCCATATCGCCTTCTTTTTTGACGGCTTTTACAATGTCAGCGTTATTTTTAGACTGACGAATTGCAGCTGTCGCAATTGGATGTAATTCTGTGACGTTAAATTTCTCAGAAACAGATTTAAAACTGTGTAAGGCATCTATTAAAACTTGAATACCTTCTTTACTCATTTCATTATCTTTATTGAGATATTGGCTAAGACGTGCAGGTGTTTTAATGTTTAACAATTCATTAACACCTGTCGCCTTATCAAATTTAAATATAACTAACCTGATGGTGTTTGACCCAATATCTATTAAACCTATACGTTCTTCCATCGTGTCCTCCTAAATTGCTAAAAAATAGCTGAATTTATACACTCTCTATACTTATATTTTACCGTAATATTGCCGTTTGAAAAAGGTACTGAAGCAGAAATCTTATTTAATAAATAAGAATTTATTTACCCAAGTATTTAATTTATTTATGAAGATGATTAACCACTTTATTTAGTCGGAAAAAATGACTAAATTAACGTGTTATTTTGGTGTTTTTATCGGGCCACCTGGGCCTAATGGAAGTCCAATTAAGTACCATACAATAATAAAGAGCGTCCATATGATGGATAGGGCGATTGTATATGGCATAAGACTTGAAAGTAGAGAGCCCAGCTTCATATTTTTATCATACTTTTGCGCATAAGATAAGATGAGAGGCAAATAAGGCATCATAGGCGTAATTGGATTTGTAACTGAGTCACCTACACGATAAATCATTTGCGTAAAAGCAGGATGGTAGCCAACTAAAATCATCATCGGCACAAAGATTGGAGCGAGAATTCCCCATTTAGCAGAGGCGCTACCAATGATTAGGTTGATTAAACTACTTAGAATGATAATACCGATAATAAGGACAATACCACTTTGGTGTTGTAATAACTTAGCTCCGTAAACAGACACAATAATTCCTAAGTTGCTCCATTGTAAAAAGGCGAGTAATTGAGCGGCAAAGAAGACGATTAGGATGAATGAACCCATTGAACCTAAAGATTCGCTAACCATGGCACCCAAGTCTTTAGTATTGTTAATTTGTCTACTAAGCACGCCATAAACGATACCAGGGATTAAAAAGAGTACAAGAATAACAAGACCCACGCCATTAATAAGGGGTGAATCATCAATCAGGCTACCTGTTTTAGCGTTACGCAACCAACTACTTTCAGGAAGGCAACAAATAATAAGCGCAACAACTAAAACGATAAATGACATATTTGCCCAAAATAATGCACGTTTCTCCGTCATTGTTATAGTTGATGATGTTTCTTCCTCCTCATCGAAGTTAGATTGACTTTCATCATATGTACCTAGTCGTGGCAGCACGATTTTAGTCGTTGTAAAATAAATGATCGGCAACACGAGAAAGACACTCGCTGCAATAAAATACCAGTTCATTGCGACGTTGATCTTTACGCTATCAGAAACAATCTTTGTCGCTGGTTCTGTAAAAGCATATACTAAAGCATCTTGCATACCAATAAGTAAGTTAGCACCAAATCCTCCAACAGCAGAAGCGTATGCCATAGCCAAACCGGCAATGGGATGATAACCAATTTTAATGAAGATCATTGCAGCAAGCGGTGGTAAGATGACTGTCGCAGCATCCCCAGCTAAACTCCCTAAAATTCCAATCAAAATAATGGTAGGCACAATCATTTTCCTTGAGGCCTTATTGACTACTGAAATCATTAGTTTATCGAAATAGACTGACTTTTCAGCGGCACCTACACCAATCATTACAGCTAGCACAAGCCCAAGTGCAGGGAATTCTGAAAAGTTCTTAATCGCATCATTCATAATCATCGCGATGCCTTCGGTACTGATAATATTTTTAATATGGATCATTTCTCCACTACCTGGATGTTTAACTGACACATCAAATAATGACACAATCCATGTAATGACAGCTAAGCCAACACACATTAAAAAGAATAGTACAGCCGGATCTGGTAATTTGTTGCCAGCTTTTTCAACAATATTGAGAAATCGATTAATTAAAGATGGTCTTTCTTTTGTCTTTGTAGTCATAAAGTAGCCCCCCTTTATTAGTTAACGTAAAGTATAACAA
>NZ_PPRG01000025.1 GCF_002902625.1 Staphylococcus devriesei | reverse complement strand
TCTTCTCTACGTTTACGTTTTAATGCTCTTTCATGTCTAAGTTCAGCTTGCTGTATTAAATATAGTTGTTTAGATGTTAATGTCTTTTCATTTCTTTCGTACGTTTACACCATAGCTAAACACTCCTTTTCCGTATAATAATTCTGGACCTCTTAATCCTCGGTTATATCGACCACGCAAAGTAGTATGTGGTACGTTATATTTCTTCGCTGCATTTCTAAGTGAGATATGCTCCCCATTTAAATAAACATAGGTTGCTCTAGGATTTTTACGCATAATTACCAACTCCAATGTGCTTCTTCTATCCATAGTTTTTTGTTATCGAAATCTGCTTCATTCAGAATGTCTCTATCTACATTTTTATAAGCTACATCTATCAAGCGTTGCATTTCTTTTTCAGTTGGTTTGTTGTCTGTTGATATAATAGCTTGCCCTTTAATCTCAAAATCAACGACTAATCTAGCCATTATTTAGCCTCCCTTTTACGCTTACGTCTGACTGCTTTTAAATCTTCATAAGTTATCCACTCTAAACCTGTATATTTAGGTGCTTTGCATATCCACGTTAATTTTGTGTCAGGATATTTATATCTAAATAACTTTGCTTTCAACTTAGCTGTATCGGTAGCCATGCCTTTAACATCTATAACTTCAATTAATTTGTTATTTGAATAAAGGGCAAAGTCTGCGATATATTCAGTCTTACGTTGTTTACCAAATTTAGGTATCAACTCATATCTTGGTTGTAACTCTATATAGTCATAGTTAACGCCGTTCATATTGCTTTCTAAATATTGGTAGTATTCACATTCGACTTTGCTATCGAATGTGATACCTTTGTACTCAACTTTTTTAGCGTTGTATTTACTCATGTTGTCACTCCTATATATCAAATATCGTTGCTTGTAACCCTAGTTCTTCTTCGTATAGAAGCTCATACACGCCCTTAAAATGTTTTAGCTCACTATCAGTCATTTCTTTGTACTCTTCGCTAAAATGAGCGCCTGTGAGTGATTTAACGATATTTAAATTAGGTTGGTGCTTTTCTACTTTGATTTCTTCTGTTCCGTCTGGTCTATATAGGTAATACCTTTCTAAGATAGCCATGTTTTATGCCACTCCACTTCGTTATAAATTTGTGATTGAACTTTTTCGTAATCATCAAACGGCGATATTTTACGTTGCTCCAGCAAGCGTTTAGTTGCCCAACCTAGCTCAATAAAGTTTTTAGCTATGATTGG
>NZ_PPRG01000024.1 GCF_002902625.1 Staphylococcus devriesei | reverse complement strand
ATATATATATATATTTTAGGCAAAATTGTATGAAGCGGTGTCAATTTATCTTATAATAAATTAATCATAGCAATTAAAGAATTGAGGTTTTGATCTTGAGTAAACATACTAAACATATCCCGTGTTTAATTACTATCTTCGGGGCAACTGGAGATTTAAGTCATAGAAAATTATTTCCATCTCTTTTTCATTTATTCCAACAAGACAATTTAGATGAGCATATTGCGATTATTGGAATTGGACGTCGAGATTACACAAATGAAGTCTTTCGTGAACAAGTTAAAGAATCTATAGCAACACATGTGAAAGATACTGATCAAATAGATGAATTTATGGAACATGTTTATTATTTTAAACATGATGTTAGCGATGAACAAAGCTATCATGCACTCTTAGATTTTTCTAATGAACTGGATAGTAAATACCAATTAAAAGGTAATCGCCTATTCTATTTAGCGATGGCTCCTCAATTCTTTGGTGTTATTTCTGATTATTTAAAATCATCTGGCCTTACTGAAACAAACGGGTTTAAACGATTAGTCATCGAGAAACCATTCGGTAGTGATTTGAAATCAGCTGAACAACTAAATAGTCAACTACGTCAATCATTTAAAGAAGAAGAAATCTATAGAATTGACCATTACTTAGGCAAAGATATGGTTCAAAATATTGAGGTACTTCGCTTTGCGAATGCGATGTTCGAACCGTTATGGAACAATAAATACATCTCTAATATTCAAGTAACTTCGTCTGAAGTTCTAGGTGTAGAAGATCGTGGTGGATACTACGAATCCAGTGGCGCATTAAAAGATATGGTTCAAAATCATATGCTTCAAATGGTAGCGTTATTAGCTATGGAAGCGCCTATAAGTCTTAAGAGTGAAGATATCCGTGCTGAGAAAGTTAAAGTTCTTAAATCATTAAGACAACTAAAACCAGAAGAAGTGCGTCAAAACTTTGTCCGTGGCCAATATGATGAAGGTCATATAAATGATATTAAAGTAAAAGCATACCGCGATGAAGATCGTGTAGCAGAAGACTCAAATACACCTACATTTGTATCTGGACGCTTAACAATTGATAACTTCCGTTGGGCAGGCGTTCCATTTTATATTCGAACTGGTAAACGTATGAAATCTAAAACTATCCAAGTCGTTGTTGAATTTAAAGAAGTTCCATTAAACCTTTACTATCAAACGGATAAACTTCTTGATTCTAATCTCTTAGTTATTAATATTCAACCTAATGAAGGATTGTCACTTCATTTAAATGCTAAAAAGAACATTCAAGGTATTGATACTGAACCAGTTCAATTATCTTACGCTATGGGGGCTCAAGATAAGATGAACACAGTAGATGCTTATGAAAACTTACTCTTTGATTGTCTAAAAGGTGATGCTACTAACTTTACTCATTGGGAAGAATTAAAATCAACATGGAAATTTGTTGATGTCATTCAAGAGGAATGGACAATGAATGAACCTAATTTCCCTAACTATGAATCAGGTACAAACGGCCCATTAGAAAGTGATTTATTATTAAGTAGAGATGGTAATCACTGGTGGGACGATATTCAATAAACTTAATGTAAACTTTACAATTGAATGAGTTAAAGCATAGGGAAGATAGCTTATTTGAAGCGCTATCTCCCCTTTTTTATTTACTTTTAAAAAAAATTAAAGTTATAGCACACGTTAAGATGTATATTTTCTAAAAATAAGGTAAAATATGAGTTAATGATTGTAAATTTATTGGAGTGAAAGTTTTGAACGTTATCAAGCAGATACAACAGGCAATCGTATTTATCGAAGACCGTTTATTAGAGCCTTTTAATTTGCAAGAGTTAAGTGATTACGTTGGTCTTTCTCCTTACCATCTGGATCAATCATTTAAAATGATTGTAGGGCAATCACCTGAGAGCTATGCTCATGCTAGAAAAATGACAGTAGCAGCAAAAGAGATGATACAAAGTTCTTCGAGACTTGTAGATGTGGCAAAAAAATATAATTATGTGAGTTCAAATGACTTTGCGAATGACTTTAGTGATTTTCACGGTATCTCACCTATACAAGCATCTACTAAAAAAGATGAATTAAAATTACAAGAACGTCTATATATAAAATTAACTACAACTGAACGTGCACCTTATCCATATAGATTAGACACAACAGACGATATCGCACTTGTAGGCTACGTTCGATTTATTGAAGGAAATGACTTGTCTAATCCGTATAAAGTTCCTGACTTTTTAGAAGATTTATTTCTTGATGGTAAAATTAAAGATTTAAAAAGATATAATAATATAAGCCCTTTTGAGTTATTTGTAATTACTTGTCCTTTAGATGAAGGTGTAGAAATATTTATAGGCGTTCCGAGCGATCGTTACCCTTCTCATTTAGAAAGTAGATTATTACCTGGCCGTCATTATGCGAAATTCAATTTGCAAGGTGAAATTGATTACGCTGTGAATGAAGCCTGGTATTACATTGAATCAAGTTTACAACTTACTTTACCTTATGAAAGAGATAGCTTGTATGTCGAAATTTATCCTTTTGATATCTCATTTGAGGACCCGTTCACTAAAATTCAGTTATGGCTACCTATTGAACAAGATGACTATGAAGATTTAGATTAATTAATTTAAAAATTTGAAGAGACTAACAATTAAACACTAAAATGTAAGAGGTTGGGACATAAATCCTATAATAATAGCGTAGAGATGATTCATGATTGAATCACCTCTACGCTTCTATTTTTATCAATGCTATGTTAGTTTCAGGTACATTTAAATTAAAAAATCTTAAATAGTTGCTACGAAAGCTTCGTATGGTTTAAGCGCTTTAAGGTCAATATCAGTATGATAATTATGAAGTTTAATACCATCTTTGTTTAAATCAAATGGTAACTCTAATGTAGCATTGTCACTAGTAAGATTTCCGACTACTATTACTGTTTGACCATTAAGTTGACGTGTATAAGCGAACACTTTGTCATTATCAGCATCTACTAAATCAAATTGTCCATACGTATAAATATCATTTGATTTTTTCAATTGAATTAAATCTTTATAGAAATTTAATACTGAATTGTCATCTTGTAACTGATTTTCAACATTAATTGACTTATAATTTGGATTAACTGGAAACCAAGGTTTGCCCTTTGTAAAGCCACCATTCTCTGAATTATCCCACTGCATAGGTGTACGTGAGTTATCACGATTTTCCATCTTATATTTATCCAATAATTGATTAACATCGCCACCTTGCTCCTTGACGATTTGATATTCATTTTTAACAGCAACATCATTAAATGTTTCAATACTTTCAAATGGATAATTTGTCATACCAATTTCTTGTCCTTGGTAAATAAATGGTGTGCCTTGTTGTAAGAAATAAACTACGGCGTGACTTGTAGCAGATTCAAACCAGTAATCTTTGTCATTACCCCATGTTGAAACTCGACGTGGTTGGTCATGGTTTTCAATAAATAATGCATTCCAACCTACACCTTCTAATGTCTTTTGCCAACGATTCAATACTTTTTTATAAGCTTTTACATCAAATTGTGAATCACCTGTACTCCATAAGCCTAGATGCTCGAATTGGAAAATCATATTAAATTTCCCTTTATCTTCGCCGACCCATTCTTCAGCATTATCTGGATTTACACCGTTAGCTTCACCAACCGTCATGATGTCGTAATGACTTAAAGATTCCTCTTTCATTTCTTGTAGCCACTCTTGGATACCAGGTTGATTCATATCTACATCAAACGCTGGAGCATATCTTTTACCTTCAGGAACCGGTAAGTCCCCAGCTTCAAAGGTCTTCTTGATATGAGTAATCGCATCGACTCTGAATCCGTCGATACCTTTTTCAAACCACCAATTCATCATATTAAAGACAGCTTCACGTACTTCTGGATTATTCCAATTTAAATCCGGCTGCTTTTTACTAAAGAGGTGGAAATAGTATTGATTAGTTACTTCGTCAAATTGCCAAGTAGAACCGTTAAAGATACTCTCCCAATTGTTCGGTTCTGAGCCATCTGGTTTAGGGTCTGCCCAAATATACCAGTCACGTTTAGGATTGTCCTTACTCGATTTTGATTCAATAAACCATGGATGTTCGTCTGATGTATGGTTTACTACTAAATCTAGAATTAATTTCATCCCTTTGTCATGAACCTTTTCCAATAGAAGATTGAAATCTTCCATCGTTCCAAATTCATCCATGATAGCTTGATAGTCACTGATATCATATCCATTGTCATCATTTGGTGATTGATACATTGGGCTTAACCAAATTACATCAATTCCTAAATCTTTTAAATAATCTAATTTTTCTATAATACCAGGTAAATCCCCGATTCCATCATTATTGCTATCATTAAAGCTTCTAGGATAAACTTGATAAGCTACGGCTTCTTTCCACCAATTTTTAGTCATCATTTAATCTCCTTTATTTTTGCACACATTTTGATATGTATTTCTATTTTTTTAAAAATGAAATTGCTAGGCGAACACATTAACTTGATATTTTGACTAGTTAATCGGAATATAAGTAAGCGATTTCATATATGAGTATACTCATATCGTAATAATTTAAGAAATATAAGTCAATTAATTAATAAAAATAACTAAATAAACAAATAAAAATTTATAAAAAAATGGCTGAAATTGTCAACGACAAAATCAACCATTTTAAATATTAGTATTAAACTAAGATTATAAAACTCTTAGTCTTCTTCAACCCATTGTGTATGGAAGACGCCCTCTTTATCTTTACGTTGATAAGTGTGCGCACCAAAGTAATCACGTTGTGCTTGAATTAAGTTAGCAGGTAAGTTCTCAGAGCGATAGCTATCATAATAGTTAACACTTGCAGAGAAACCAGGTGTTGGTACACCATTACGTACGCCTGTAGCTACGACATCTCTTAAAGCGTCTTGATAGTCTGTAACGATATCTTTGAAGTAAGGATCTAATAATAAGTTTTGTAATTCAGCATTATTATCATAAGCATCTTTAATTTTTTGTAAGAATTGTGCACGAATAATACAACCTTCACGCCAAATCATAGCTAAATCGCCTAATTTAAGGTTCCATTCATTTTCTTCACTTGCTTTACGCATTTGAGCGAAACCTTGTGCATATGAACAAATTTTACTCATATATAATGCTTTACGAATTTTTTCTAAAAATTCTTCTTTATTACCTTCAAATTTAGCGTTAGGTCCATTTAATTCTTTTGAAGCATTTACTCGTTCTTCTTTAATTGATGAAATAAAACGAGCAAATACAGATTCAGTAATGATAGTTAAAGGAATACCTAATTCTAATGCGTTGATTGAAGTCCATTTACCTGTACCTTTTTGGCCAGCAGTATCAAGAATTTTTTCAACTAGAGCGTCATTATCTTCATCTAGTTTAGTGAAAATATCGCCAGTAATTTCAATTAAGTAGCTTTCAAGTTCGCCAGCGTTCCATTCTTTGAAAGTTTTTGAAATTTCTTCGTGTGACATACCTAATAAATCTTTCATCATAGCATAGCTTTCTGCGATTAATTGCATATCAGCGTATTCAATACCATTGTGTACCATTTTCACATAGTGACCGGCACCGTTTGGTCCAATATATTCAACACAAGATGCACCATCTTTAGCTTTGGCTGCGATAGCGTCTAAGATATCGCTGACTTTATTATAAGCTTCTTCTTGTCCGCCTGGCATTAATGATGGACCAGTAAGCGCACCGATTTCTCCACCAGATACACCCATACCGATAAAGTTAACGCCACTTTGCGCTAATGCTTTATTACGACGAATTGTATCTTGATAATTTGTATTACCACCGTCGATTAAAATGTCATCGTCATCTAATAAAGGTAATAAACTTTCAATTGTTGCATCTGTAGCAGGACCAGCTTTAACCATTAATAAAATTTTACGTGGTTTTTCAAGTGAATTCACAAACTCTTCTAAAGAATATGTCGGATGGATTTGTTTACCTTCTGATTCTTTAACCATTATGTCTGTTTTTTCGCTTGAACGGTTATAAACAGATACACTGTAACCGCGTGATTCAATATTCCAAGCTAGGTTTTTACCCATTACAGCTAAACCTACTACACCTATTTGTTGAGTCATATTACTTACCTCTCTCATTCAATTTTTCAATAGTATTGTATCATAAAAACAAGAATTACTTCACTAAACTCAATCGTTATTTAGAGACTAATTCGATTATTTTAATCAATTGTTGAGCTAATTGATTTAAAGATTGTACTGAAATTCGTTCTGATGTTGTGTGGATATTTTCATAACCAACCCCAAGTATAACGGTCGGTATACCGAATGTATTAATGATACTTCCGTCTGAACCACCGCCAGCAATGACAGTATCTCCTGTTAGACCAAGTTCTTTTGCACTATTTATCGCATATTGAGTCACTTCAGCATTATCTTCAATCTTAAATCCAGGATAGCTCTTTTCAATACGAATATGAGCTTCTCCACCTAATTCTTTAGCCGTTGATTCAAATATATCTTTCATATGAGTAACTTGTTGATTGATGCTTTCATCGTTGTGAGAACGTGCTTCAGCTTCTAAAACAACTTCATCAGCAACAATATTAGTAGCAGAACCACCATGAAATTTGCCTATATTTGCGGTAGTGTACTCATCGATTCTACCTAATTTCATTTTACTTATTGCTTTAGCAGCAATATTAATAGCACTCACACCTTTGTCTGGCGTGCTTGCATGAGCTGTTTTACCAGTTATAGTAGTATGAATAGACATCTGTGTAGGCGCTCCCACGACAGTTGTACCTACAGGCTGGCTTGCATCCACTGCATAGCCGAACTGAGCATCGAGTGCGGTGCTATCTAATTCTTTAGCACCTTTCAGTCCGGATTCCTCTCCTACTGTTATGATAAATTGGATTTGACCATGAGGCAGATTATGCTCTTGTAAGTATTCAATCGTTTCAGTAATGGCTGCTAAGCCCGCTTTATCATCTGAGCCAAGCACGGTAGTTCCGTCTGAATAAATATAACCATCATCGCTTACATGTGGCTTTACATTGATTCCAGGCACGACCGTATCCATATGACTTGTGAAATAAATACTAGGAATGCTATTATCTTCACTTGTGCTTGGTAACGTACATATAAGATTGTTTGCTCCTAACCATTCTTTCTCAGAAGCATTATCTTCAACTACATTTAAACCAAGCTGTTCAAATTTATTTTTTAAAATGGGTTGAATGACTTCTTCGTGTCCAGTTTCAGAATTAATTTGGACTAATTCTAAAAATGTATCAAGTAATCGTTGACTGTTAACCATTAGTAATAACCCCTTTCTTATATAAATTCTATTCTAACTAATTTTTCACCATATCAAAACTAAATTGATTGCTATTTGTATAAAAATCATTTAAAGTATTTTTATATGTAATTAAATCGAATAAGTTAAGCTTTATCTGTGCTTAATAGTAAGGAGCGTTATAGATTGAACAATAAAGTTTTAAGAATCATCATTATTGTTATGTTAGTTGCAATTGTAGCGGCATTATTACTTACAAGTTTAGTACCTCTTATGCATTAATAATATAAAGCGTTCGAATTTAAACATAACTAAGCTTTACCATAATCGTGTTTTATATACGCTTTTTAAATGAAAAATTAACGACTAACCCCCTCTTTATTGAATAGAGGGAGTTAGTCGTTTTTGAAATGAATTAATTTAATTTTATGGTTTAATACGGTTTCTATAAACTAGGAATAAGCCAATAAGTATTGAAGAAAATGCTATGACATTGATTAGTGGATTACTTTGAGTTACACCAGTGTTAGGTAACACACTCGCACTATGAGTTGAAGCTTTAGGTTGAGTGTTAGCTTTAGCTTGATAATGATTTGAACTATTGTCATTATTCATAGCATTGTTACTGTTAAGTTTATTATAGTTAGTTGTATTAGTGATATTATTGTTATTAGGTACGGCTTTATTATTACTAGTATAATTAACTTTATTAGAGGCATTATTGCTATTTGAAACACCTTTATTAGCATTATGATTAGTTTTATAGGAGCTTTTATTGACATCAGTTGCATCGTTAACGTTTATAGGTTCATCTATTTGTAAAATATCATAATGAGGGTATACATTTGGTGGAATATAAGTTCCATCCTTATGAAGAATACCGTGATCAAGCTTAACAAATTTTTTACTATCAATAGTAGCGTTATTGATATTGCCATTACTGTTGTTACGCTCAGCGGCATGAGCGCTAAACTGAGTACTAAATAACATACTGCTCATTAAAGTTAAACTAAGTGCTTTTAAATAAAATTTCTTATGCATTTTAACACCTCGCTAATATATTTAGCATAACTATATAGCTTTTTTATAAAATAATCAACCTTTTTATTGTAAAATGTATTGAGACTACTAAAGCTTATATTTTTTTAATTTAATGTCTGTTTTTCTAAACAGATTTAAAAATGAGATAAATCAATAAAAATTGCTTAATTTATACATATAAAAATAAAAAAGAGATTAAGCAACAAAACATTGCTTAATCTCTATAAATACACTTAAAACTTATCATTACTATATTTCACTATGTAACTTTAAAGAACCAAAGTGTGATTTAATATTTAGGTATTCTTCTAACTCATTTAATATTTGCATCATACTTGCGCGTGATCTTAAAGATTGATGAGAGCTAGGTAAAGGCAATTCATCTAGTGTCAGACGTATCTCATAGAGTGAATGTAATCTTAACGCAGTATAATCATTACTGTTTACGTTGTTACCTATCTCAGCCATTAAATTTGAAATATCACTGATTAACGGATCATCTACGGTTATTTGATGAATAAGTGGTTGAATTCTACGTAAAAGTTCTAATTGCTCCTGTCTCATGTCAAAATAATGATAATATGAATTTTCATTACGTACAAAATGATTTTTTACATCTTTGAAGGCAATTGATTTTGCTTTACGAATATCTAATTGCAGTTTTTCAAAAGACACTGTTAAATCATTATGATAATTTGTGCATGCATGACTATACGATTTAAAAATCTCTTTAAAGCCTGTTTCAATTTCTTTCTTCAAATTGCCTAATGTTTTATCGAAGCTAGGCATAATCAAATTCATGATAAACGCAATTCCTAACCCTACACTTAAAAGTAATATTTCATTAATAATGAGGTGAAGATTAATCGCACTAGCGTTGAATACATGGAGTAATATAACGCAACTTGTAACTACCCCTTCTTGGACTTTCAACATTACTGTTATAGGTATAAATAATAAAACAATCAAACCTAAAACTAAGGCATTTTGACCTAGTAAACTAAACACAAGGGAGCCAAACAATAATATTAAAAGACATGATACAAAACGAGATACAATTGCTTGTACAGAATGCATTTTAGTGTGTTTGATACATAAAACGATAAGGACAGCACTCGATGCATAATTATCGAGTCCCATCCATTTTGCTAAAATAACACCGAGAGTGATACCTACCGCAGTCTTAAGTGTTCTAAACCCAATTTTATAGGGATTTAACTTTAACATTGGTAAGTTCCTCTTATCTTTCTTCGCAATATTTATCGAATAGGCCTTGTAATTGATTAATAACATCCATTACATCGTGACCTTCGATTTGATGACGTTCAATCATTTCTGTGATTTTTCTATCTTTAATAAGTGCAAATGAGGGGCTTGAAGGTGCATAACCTTCAAAATAATCTCTAGCTTGTTGTGTTGCTTCTTTATCTTGACCAGCAAAAACAGTAACTAATCTATCTGGTAATTTATCATAATGCAAAGCATGACTTGCTGCTGGACGAGCGATACCGCCAGCACAACCACATACTGAGTTAACCATTACTAGAGAAGTGCCCTCTTGTTGTAATACTTTATCTACTTCTTCAGCACTTGTTAATTGCTCATATCCCGCAGATTCAATTTCATTACGAGCTTGCTCAACAACACCGTTCATATATAAATCAAAGTTCAAATCCATTAGAATCACCTTTCAATCAATTGTTATATAATGCTATTCTACTAATTTGGCAGTCATTGTTCAAATAGCTTGTCTAGTTAATTTACAGGTAAATTAATAGATGTTAGCTGTTTCGATGGCATATTGCTCGATACGTTTTTTCACTTGTGCCATAAAGCGTCCTGTTTGTACGCCATCAAGAATACGGTGGTCAATTGAGATACACAAGTTAACCATATGTCTAATCGCAATCATATCATCGATAACTACAGGTCTTTTTACAATAGATTCTACTTGTAAAATGGCTGCTTGAGGATGGTTAATAATACCCATCGATGATACTGAACCAAACGTACCTGTATTATTAACCGTGAATGTGCCACCAGTCATGTCCTCTTGCGTAAGTTTCTTATTACGCGCTTTACGAGCAAGGTCATTAATTTCTCGAGCTATTCCTTTTATCGATTTTTCATCTGCATGCTTAATTACAGGAACATATAATTTATCCTCATCAGCAACGGCAATAGAAATATTAATATCTTTGTGTAAGATAATTTCATTATTATCCCAAGTACTATTTAGTAATGGATTAGCTTTAAGCGCTTCGGCAACAGCTTTTATAAAGAATGCAAAGAATGTTAAATTGTAACCTTCATTTTCTTTAAAAGCATCTTTATAATAATTTCTTGTTTTTACTAAATTAGTCGCATCTACTTCTACCATCATCCAGCCATGTGGAATTTCTGTAGCGCTTGTTACCATGTTTTGCGCAATTGCTTTACGTACACCATTAACTGGTATAGTTTTACCAGAATAATTTGATGCACTTGATGCTTTATTACTTGAAGGAGTAGATGGTATATCTTGGCTAATAGCTGTTTGACTACTATGTTGTGTTGATTGATCTTGTGTATTTAAAGACGTAGATTGTTGTCCAGAACTTACATAAGCTTCTATATCTTTTTTAGTTACACGACCTTCAAACCCGGTACCAGGTACTAACGATAAATCAACATTATTTTCTGAGGCAATTTTAAAGACTACGGGCGAAAATCTTCCGTTATTAACTTGAGATGAACCCAGTGTTTGTCGTTGAGGTTGATTTATTTCATCCTTATTGTCACCATTGTCATTAGAAATATCGTTATCTTCAAGTGCTAAATTATCATCGCCACTTAAATTGACTTCGCTTTGATTTGAACCTGTATCATTATCATCATTTGATAAATTAGTTGAGTTAGTAGTTTCAATCTTACAAATGATATGATTAACTTGAACTGTTTCACCTTCATTAACTAAAAGTTTAGTAATGGTACCTGATACGGTTGAAGGTACCTCGGCGGTAACTTTATCAGTTACTACCTCACATAAAGGCTCGTATTCATCAACATGATCGCCTACAGATACAAGCCATTGTTCTATAGTTCCTTCATGTACGCTTTCACCTAGTTTAGGCATTTTTACGTCCATTGTATTGCCTCCTTAAAATTGTGCAAGTTCTCGCATTTTAGTTAAGATTTTTTCTGGATTCATCATGAGCTCATTTTCAAGGTTAGGAGAAAATGGCATTGATGGGACATCGGCACCAGCTAATCTCATAATCGGTGCATCAAGTTCAAATAAGCAGTTTTCAGCAATAATTGCAGATACTTCAGACATGATACTACCTTCTAAATTATCTTCAGTAACTAATAAAATTTTACCATTACGTTTAGCACGTTCAATGATAGTTTGTTTATCTAACGGATAAACGGTTCTTAGATCTACGACTTCTACACTAACGCCATCAGCAGCTAGGATGTCAGCAGCTTGTAAACAATAGTTCACACATAAACCATATGTAAATACAGTAATATCGTCACCTTCACGTTTAACGTCAGCTTTTCCTAAAGGAACAGTATAATAGTCGGTAGGGACTTCTTCTTTTAGAAAACGATAAGCTTTTTTATGTTCGAAGAAGAGTACCGGATCATTAGATTCAACAGAAGAAAGTAATAAGCCTTTAGCATCATATGGTGTTGAAGGAATAACAATAGTTAATCCAGGTGTTGAAGCGAAGATGCTTTCAATGCTTTGTGAGTGGTATAACCCACCATGGACACCGCCACCAAATGGTGCACGAATCGTAATTGGACATTGCCAATCGTTATTTGAACGGTAACGCATTTTGGCTGCTTCACTAATAATTTGGTTTACTGCAGGTAAAATAAAATCAGCAAATTGAATTTCGGCAATTGGACGTTTACCCAACATTGCTGCGCCAATAGCAGTACCTACGATATTAGATTCAGCAAGTGGCGTATCGATAACGCGTTCAACTCCATATTTTTCTTGTAAACCACGAGTGGCACCAAATACGCCACCTTTGCGTCCTACATCTTCTCCTAAAATGAAGGTATTAGGATTGTTCTCCATAGCTAAGTCTTGTGCTTGTTGAATAGCTTCAATATAGCTCATTTTAGTCATTGTTTATACCTCCTTCAGGGTCATATACATAGGTATACGCTTCATCTACAGATGGATATTCAGCTTGTTCAGCATCCTTAGTGGCTTTATTAATAATTTCTTTATGTGTTTCTTCAAGGTTTGATAGCCATGCTTCATCAATAATTCCTTGTTCAAGTAAATAATCTTTGAACTTTAAATTACAATCTAAAGCTTTTAATGATTCACGTTCTTCTTTAGTACGATATGTATCATCATCATCAGAAGAGTGAGGTGTCATACGACTAGTAACGGCTTCAATTAAAGTAGCGCCTTCGCCATTAAGTGCTCTGTCGCGCGCTTCTTTCATTGCTTTATACATAGCGATTGGATCATTTCCATCGACAGTTTCTCCATGGATGCCATAACCAATTGCTCTATCAGATAATTTTTCTGCAGCATATTGCAGTGAATCTGGTACAGAGATAGCATATTTATTATTAATAATGACACATACAAATGGTAATTTATGTACGCCCGCAAAGTTTAAACCCTCGTGGAAATCACCTTGGTTAGAACTACCTTCGCCTACTGTAGCTGTAGCTATATTAGATTTTTTATCCATTTTTAAAGCTAAAGCAGCACCGACTGAGTGTGGTATTTGAGTTGACACAGGAGAGCTTTGTGATAAGATTCCTTTTTCACGATGACTAAAATGGGATGGCATTTGTTTACCGCCCGAATTGATATCATCTTTCTTACCGAATGAAGCAAGCATTGTATCATATGGTGAAATACCCATATAAGTTACAAAAGCTAAATCTCTATAGTATGGAGATGAAATATCTCCTTCTTTCATTGCGTAAGCCATTCCAATCTGAGTTGCTTCTTGTCCTTGTCCACTTACAACAAAGGGGATTTTTCCAGCTCTGTTAAGTAACCATAAGCGTTCGTCGACTTTTCTTCCTAAATCCATCCATTTATAAATTTCTTTAAGGTCTTCTTCTGTAAGGCCGACAGATTTATAATCAATCATCCTATAACTTCCTCCCTATTAAACATGAATTGCTCTATTTTCTATTTTTAATCCTAATTCCATTAATACTTCTGATATTGATGGATGAGCATGCGTAGTAAGACCTAATTCTAAAGCTGAACCGTTCATAAATTGTAAAAGTGCTACTTCATTGATAAGTTCAGTAACGTGAGGACCAATCATACTTATCCCTATAATATCACCATTATCTTGATTGGTAACTACTTCGCAAAATCCACGTTGTGTAGAGTTATCTTCAATAACAGCTTTTCCATTAGCGTTGAAAGGAACTTTATGTGCTTTCACATTCAGTCCTGCTTCTTTAGCTTTATCAATATTGAGACCTATCGAAGCTATTTCCGGATATGTATATACGCACTTAGGCATTGTATTATAATCAAGAGAAACCGGTGCTTCATTAAACATATGTTCAACTGCTATGACACTTTCTTTTGATGCCACATGTGCTAGTTGTAATTTTCCAATACAATCGCCGGCAGCATAAATATGTTTATCTTCAGTTTGCTGATAGTCATTAACTAATATGTATCCAGCAGTATCTGTTTTAATTTCAGTATTATTTAATCCAATATCATCTGTATTAGGAGTACGTCCAATTGCAACTAAAACTTTTTCGACATTAATTTTTCTCTCGCCTACTGTTATAGAAACATAGTTACTCTCAATTTCGTAAGCATCCTCGATTAATTGACAATTTTCAAAAAATTGTACCCCTCTAGCTTCTAATTTTTCTTTTAAGAACTTAGATATTTGAGTACTCTCAGTTGGTAAGATACGATTTCCTGCTTCTATAACTGTAACTTCTTTTCCTAAATCAATAAGTAAAGAAGCAAATTCTAATCCTATTACACCGCCACCTATAATCGCAATACTTGATGGTAATTCCGACATTTCTAGTAAATCAGTGCTAGAAATAATTTGGTTATGATCAAATTCTAAAATTGGCAAACTTTTAGGGACGGAACCAGTAGCAATAAGTACATATTGATTAGATAATAAATCAGAGTCTCCATCACTATATTCTACCGATATTGTTCCGCTTTGAGGTGAAAATATTGAAGTACCCATAATACGACCCGTGCCATTATATACATCAATATGATTCTTCTGCATAAGACTATTAACCCCTTGATACATTTGGTTAACAATTTCAGATTTACGCTCCATCATTTTAGAAAAATCTATTGTAAAGTCGTTGAGGTTTACTCCAAAATCAGATGAATGACGTACCGTACGTGTCACTTCTGCAGATTTTAATAATGCCTTAGTCGGGATACAACCCTTGTGTAAGCAAGTTCCACCTAACAATGATTTTTCAACTATGGCAACTTTTTTACCTAATTGTGAGGCTCGAATAGCGGCTACATACCCCGCTGTTCCTCCACCTAATACAACTAAGTCATATTGCTTTTCAGACATATGCTTACTCCTAACTACTCTAAACTTAGTTTTAGGTTAGGACATCATCTTTTAATACTAATCAAGCTCTTGATGATAACCCAACCTACTAATATAATTCATACTTATTTATTTTACATCAAAAAGTTTTATTAATAAATTCATAAACTGAGCCTGGTTACTTATGTTATTAATAGTGTATTACTTATTGCGATAATTTTGCGCTATCATTTCTTTGGCATTTTCACGTGTTAACTCTGTTACGCTTGCGCCCGAAATCATTCGGGCAATTTCATCAACTTTATCGTCATCTTCAAGTTCTTTAACTTGAGTTGTTGTACGGTCGTCAGTCGAAGCTTTACTAATTAATAAATGATGATCACTCATTGAAGCAACTTGAGGCAAGTGAGAAATACAAATAACTTGAATATATTCAGCTATATCGCGCATTTTTTCTGCCATCTTCTGAGCAGCTTGACCTGAAACTCCTGAATCCACTTCGTCGAATAAAATAGCAGTTTGACCACGTGATTGGACGAATATGCTTTTAAGGGCGAGCATAATTCGAGACAGTTCACCGCCTGAAGCAATTTTGTTAAGACTTTTAAGTGGTTCGCCTTTATTAGGACTAATTAAAAATTCTACAAATTCTATACCATTAATTGTAGGAGTCTCTAAAGGTTGGAATGAAATTTCAAGATTTGCGTCTTTCATTTGTAAGTTTTGGATTTCCGCTACTATATGGTCTCTCAAAACAAGTGCTACTTTCCGACGCTCATCAGAGAGCTTTTTGCCTTGCGACATCACTTGTTTATAAAGTTGAGCGATTTCATCTCTTAGTTGTGACGTGCTTTCTTCATAATTTTCAATTTTAGCAATTTCATTTTTTAATTTATCTTGATAAGTGATTAATTCGGAAATATCTTTACCATATTTACGTTTTAAGTTATTGAGTAAATTCATTCTAGACTCTAACTCGTTCAATGTTTGCTCGTCAAACTCGGTATTAGACATTTCATCATACAATTCGTGTTTTGCATCTTCAAGCGTGTAATAAAACTGGTCTATGTCTTCTTTTAATTTAGTAAATTTATCAGGTAGAATTTCATCAATTGATTGTAGATGATTACTCAATTCGTATAATCTATCAGTTATTGCATGTTCATCTGTTAAAGTAAGATGCGCATTATTTAGAGCTAAGCTTAACTTTTCAGAATTTTGAATTCTACGGATATCTACTTCTAATTGTTTAGCTTCACCCTCTTTGAGAGAAGCTTCTATTAATTCTTCATATTGGAATTTCATTAAATCTAGACGCTGAAGTAATGCTTGGTCAGCTGACTCAAGCTCTTCTAATTCTTGTTTTTTATTTTTATATTCATTGAAAATATGTTGATATTTCTCTTTAGTGTTTAAATATTTTTCTTCAGCGTAATCATCTAACAATTTTAGGTGATATTTTTGTTTTAATAATGTCTGAGTTTCATGTTGTCCATGAATATCTAGAAGTTCTTGCATAACTTTACGCAAATCTTGAAGTGTAACGATTTGATTATTTAATCTGCAAATACTTTTCCCAGAGCTAAAAATTTCTCGTTTAACTAATAAGAAATCTTCATCGATATCAATATCAAGATTATGAAGTACATTAATAGCATCCTTACTATTATCAATATCAAAAATACCTTCGATAACTGCTTTCTTTTCGCCATGTCTAACATAGTCTGATGAAGCACGCACGCCAATCAATTGACCGATTGCATCTATGATAATAGATTTCCCAGAACCGGTTTCCCCACTTAATACGGTTAACCCATCTGAAAAATGAATTTCTAATTCATCGATGATTGCAAATTGTTTTATTGATAAGGTTTGTAACATGGAAACATCGCATCCTTATAATAAATTGAAAATTCTAGTTTTAATTGTATTACTTGCTTCTTTATCTCTACATATCAAAAGACAAGTATCATCGCCACAAATCGTTCCAAGTACTTCCTCCCAATCAATTTGATCAAGTATTGCACCTATAGATTGCGCGTTGCCTGGTAATGTTTTTAATACTAATAGATTGTCTGTTCCTTCGATATTTACAAATGAATCCATCAAGTATCTTCCAAGCTTTTCTAATGGATGATACTTGCGATCATTAGGAAGACTATAAACATACTGACCTGAAGGTGCTGGAACTTTGATTAATTGCAATTCTTTAATGTCTCGTGAAACAGTAGCTTGAGTAACGTTAAGGTCGTATTCATTTAGACGTTTAACAAGTTCATCTTGGGTTTCTATCTGCTCACTTGAGATGATTTCTCTAATTTTTATATGTCTCACTGATTTTTTTGCCATTATGAACACTCCTGGTTTCGAATATTTATACATTAATTTTAACACAACTATATATGAACTACTACTAAAGTTGATTTGTGTTAAAAGCTGATATGACGTGCATCTTGTCTTGATGTTGTATTAGTTTAATATATTAAATTGATGAATAATCTATTTGTATAATGTATAAAATTATAAATACTTATGAAAAAGGTTAGTGCTTTAAAAATAATTAACAAAATTTATTTTAAAAATAAAACCCTTCAAAGTTGTTGAAAACTTACTATCTACTTTGAAGGGAGAAGTTATTTAAATTGTTTAGTGATCTCTATTATAAAACAGATTTACAATATCTAGTAAAGGCGCAATATCATAATTAGAAGACAATTGATTAATTAATTGAATGGCACTATTTTTATGATATTCTAATTTTTCTTCGGCGCCCGCTTTGCCTAATAAAGATACATAAGTACTTTTATCGTTTTCTAAGTCGCTTCCAACTTTTTTACCTAATTTCGCTTCATCGCCATAAATATCGAGTAAATCATCTTTAATCTGAAACATCAAGCCGAGATGTTCACTATATGCTTCAAGTGCATCGAAAGTGACTTGATCAACTTCAGCTATCTCAGCAGCACTTAGGATGGCGAATTTTAATAACGCACCAGTTTTCGCTTTGTGAATTTGTTCTAATGTTGCTATATCTATTGGCGAATCTTCACTTTCCATATCAAGCGTTTGTCCACCGACCATTCCCAAATGACCACTATCATGTGCTAATCTAGAAATGATTTTCACTTTAACCTCAGGATTTAGTAGGTCATCATTAGCGATTAATTCAAAAGCTTTAGTCAATAATGCATCTCCAGCTAAGATGGCTTTCCATTCACCATAAACTTTATGATTGGTAAGTTTACCGCGTCTGTAATCATCGTTATCCATAGCTGGTAAATCATCATGGATAAGTGAATAAGTGTGAATCATTTCAAGCGCAAGCGCAGTTTGACGTCCTTTGTTATAATCTGCATTTAAAACATCTAGTGTTAGTAGTATGAGTAAAGGACGTATTCTTTTACCACCTGCATTTAAAGAATATTGCATGCTCTCTTCTAAATTAGTTTTTAAAGGTGATGGCCCAATAATACCGTTAAGATCATTATTTATATTTTCAATCAAATCATTCATTGACTTCTTCATCATCTTCAACCTCGGTTTCGTCTTTGATCAATTGATTTACTTTGTTTTCAGCATCTTTTAAAGTTGAATCACATGCTGCTGATAATTTCATACCACGTTGATATAAGTCTAGTGACTCTTCAAGAGAAACTGTTTCATTATCTAATTTTTGAACTATATTTTCTAATTCTTGCATCATTTCTTCAAAGCTTTGTTGTTCTTTACTCATCTTCACACCTTACTTTCTTAACAATGGCCTCAACACTACCATCTTTCATAGATAATGTAATTTCATCATTTTCCGCTAAATCATGAGTACTCGTAATGACGTTGTCCTTTTTGTTGATGATTGAATAACCCCTCAACATTGTATTTGTGGGACTTAAATTATCGAGTTGCTCTATTTTATTCTTTAATTTATTGTGATTATTTTGGATGTTTTTATTGGTCGTATTAATTAATCGATTACGATAATTATTTAAATGCTGTTGGTTTTGGATAATTGATTGGTTGAGCTTTTTCAAATTAAAATAATTGCGTAGTAATTTAATTTCATTTCTTTTATTTTCAATCTTCGATGTTAGTAATTGCTTTAATTGTTTCTCTAAATCATCTCTTCTTTGAATTTGTTGATCGTATAGTAATGATGGTTGCTTAAATTTATAGTATGAAGAAAGATAATTTAAATGTTGTTGTTTTTTCTCGATAAATTGTTTAATAAATTTAGTTAATGAGAATTGATACTGTTTAATTTGTTGCATTAACTCATATTGATCTGGTGTTGCAATAACAGCAGCTTGCGTAGGCGTTGCGGCCCTTACATCCGCAACAAAATCGCTTAGTGTGAAATCTGTTTCATGTCCAACTGCGGAGATGATTGGTGTATTACAATTATAAATTGCTTTTACTAAGTCTTCTTCATTAAAATTCCACAAATCTTCAATTGAACCACCACCGCGTCCTACGATAATAGTATCTACGTCTAATGTATCAGCATATTCAATTTTTTCGATGATATCTTTTTTAGCTTGCGTTCCTTGTACTAAAGTACTTAATGGAATCTTTTCAACTAAAGGATATCTACTTTCAATTGTAGATTGAATATCTCTAATTGCAGCCCCAGTGCTAGCTGTTAATATAGCTATTTTTTTAGGGAATTTAGGAATTGCCTTTTTATCTTCCTTATTAAAATAGCCTTGTTTAGATAGTTTGTGCTTTAGCTGTTCTAATTTTTGATAAAGGTTACCTATCCCATCTAATTCCATTTTATTAACATAAATTTGGTAATTACCTCTACGTTTGTAGACAGAAACCCGTGCCTCAAGTAGAACTTCATCACCTTCTTTAGGATCAAAAGTGAGTTTAGAAGCACTCCCTTTAAACATCATTGCACTAATAACACTATCGTTATCCTTTACATTAAAGTATAAGTGTCCACTAGAATGTCTTTTAAAGTTAGAGAGTTCTCCTTTAAGTAGCACGGACTGTAAATGAGGATCTTGGTCAAATTTATATTTAATATATTTAGTTAAAGTTGTTATGCTTAAGTACTCTGACATGATTATCACTCAATATTATTAGTTTATATTACTTAAAACACCATTGATAAATTTATAGTGGTCATCATCGCTAAATTGTTTAGTTAGTTCAACAGCTTCATTGATAATTACTTTTGGAGGCGTGTCACTATGAAGTAGTTCGAATGTTGCCATTCTTAAAATAATACGGTCTGTTTTTAATAAACGTTGAAGAGACCAATCTTTTAATTTAGGTTCAATAGTTTTATCTAAAACCGGTTCATGGTCTTTCACGCCAGTAACTAACCACTCTATAAATTTTAAATCTAAGTCTGGATAGTCATCTTTGATAAAGTTAATTGCTTCGTTAATCGTTAAGTCAGTATTTTTCATTTCTAACTGAAATAATGTTTGAAACGCTTGTTTTCTCGATTCTTTACGACTCATAAATAACTCCTTAATTTAATGTTTCTTTATTTTATTCTGCAGTAATATGCATGATATGAATGTTAATCTCTTTAGGCTCTATAGCAGTCATAGTTTTAATTGAGTTGAAAATTGAAGACTGTGTTTTACTAGCAAATTTAAATATGTTAATTCCATGTTTAATCGAACAGTATACATCTATTTGAATACCATCTTCTTTAGCCTCAATTTTTAAATTTTTATTAAGGTTTTTACGACTTATCTTTTCGAGATTACTATTTTTCAATTCGGAAAAATGACCTGTTACTCCTTCTATCTCAGAGACAGCTATACTCGCAATGACTTGAATAACCTCAGGTGCAATTTCAATTTTACCTAAATTAGAAGATGAATAATCTGCTACGTTTACCATATGATTTAACCTCCTACTCACTATCATCCATAATATTATATTTTTCTAAGAAATTAGTATTAAATGAACCACTTCTGAATATATCGTTATTCATTAATTTGAGATGGAAAGGTATTGTAGTATCAATGCCTAAAATTAAATACTCACTTAAAGCTCTAATTCCTGTCATAATTGCTTCATCTCGAGTTGGTTCATGTACAATAAGTTTTGCAACCATTGAATCATAATATGGTGGTATCGTGTAATTGGTATAACATGCTGATTCGATTCTTACTCCATACCCACCTGGTGCTAAGTATTGAGTTATCTTACCTGGAGAAGGCATGAAGTTTTTGTATGGATTTTCAGCATTAATTCTATATTCAATTGCATGACCATTGATTGTTATATCCTCTTGTGTGTATGGTAGAGCTTCACCCATTGCTACTTTTAATTGTAATTTAACTAAATCGATTCCTGTTACCATTTCAGTTACAGGATGTTCTACTTGAATACGCGTATTCATTTCCATGAAATAAAAGTTATCTTCATTTAAATCGTAAATAAATTCAATTGTTCCGGCGTTTTCATAGTTAACGGCTTTTGCAGCTCTTACTGCTGCATTACCCATTTCTTGACGTTTAGTCTCAGACAGAATTGGTGAAGGAGATTCTTCAACTAACTTTTGCATGCGTCGTTGAATTGTACAATCTCTTTCTCCTAGATGAATTACATTACCAAATTGATCTCCAATAATTTGGATTTCAATATGACGGAAGTTTTCGATGAACTTCTCAAGATATAATCCGCCATTACCAAAAGCAGTTTCAGCCTCTTGTTGAGTCATGCGGTAGCCATTTTCAAGTTCTTTCTCAGTGCGAGCTACTCGAATCCCTTTACCACCGCCACCAGCAGTAGCTTTAATAATAACAGGATAGCCTATTTCTGAAGCTATCTTTTTAGCATCTGCAATTGATTTAACTAAACCGTCACTACCTGGGACAACGGGAACGTTAGCAGCTATCATTTCAGCTTTGGCAACATCTTTTATACCCATTTTTTGGATAGACTCATAACTTGGACCGATAAATTTTAATTGACATGCTTCACATAGTTCAGCAAAATCGCCATTTTCAGCTAAAAATCCATAGCCTGGATGGACTCCAACACAGCCTGTTGAGGTTGCAATAGATAATATATTCGGAATATTTAAGTATGAATCTTTAGACTGGGTAGGACCAACGCAATATGCTTCATCAGCAATTTGAGTATGTAATGCGTCTTTATCCCCCTCAGAATAAATAGCTACTGTTTGGATACCTAAATCGTGACAAGCTCTGATAATTCTAACTGCAATTTCTCCACGATTAGCTATTAATATCTTTTTCATTATTTCACCTTGAATAACGGTTGGCCATACTCTACCATTTGCCCGTCTTCTACTAAGATTTCTACGATTTCTCCAGAAACTTCTGCTTGGATTTCATTAAATAATTTCATTGCTTCTAAAATACATACAGTTGAATCACTAGTTACTTTATCACCAACTTGAACATAAGCGTCTTCTTCTGGTGATGGTGATTTATAGAAAGTACCGACCATAGGTGCATTGATTGTTTGATAATTTGTATCATCATTAGATTCACTACCAACACTTGATGATGCCATAGATTCATTATTGCTAGGACCTTGAGTCATTGGCGCTGCTTGAGGCGCCATCATAGGTGCTTGTTGTGTATATTGTGGTGTAATTATTTCAGTTTCTTTTTGTTTCTTTAAGTTAATTACACTACCTTTGTTATCTTCAATATTAATTTCAGTTAAACTCGATTGATCAAGAATTTCGATTAATTCTTTTACTTCTTTAAAATTCATAAGTTACTGACTCCTTGACTTAGTTTTCATCTACCAATCTATTTTACTTGACTGGAACAACCAATTCAAGCATGTCCCATTTTGGATGTGATAGAGTTTAGCTTATTACTATATTGTACTATTATTGGTAAAGCATATTCTATTATTAAGTGTGTTACTAGTAAATTAATATAAAAAAACAGCCAAGGACATTAATGTTCCTGGCTGTATAATTTAGCATTAGATACAAGAATAATATTACGATAACTTCTTGTTAACTTATATTAAATTTGTAATTACACTCTTGAGATGTAACTACCATCGCTAGTATTGATAACTAAGACATCGCCTTCGTTGATAAATAAAGGGACGTTTAAAGTGTATCCTGTTTCAACTGTAGCTGATTTAGTAGCACCAGTAGCTGTATCACCTTTAATTCCTGGTTCGGTTTCAGTTACTTCTAACTCCACAGTTTTTGGTAATTCAACGCCGATTGTTTCACCTTCATAAGACTGAATTTGAACTTCCATATTTGCTTTTAAATATTTTAATTCGTCTTTTAAATAATCAGCTGATAATTCAGTTTGATCAAATGTTTCATTATCCATAAATACATGGTTATCACCATCCACATATAAATATTGCATACGGCGATTTTCGATCATTGCTTGTTCTACTTTTTCACCAGCTCTGAAAGTTTTTTCTTGAATAGCGCCAGTTCTAAGGTTACGTAATTTAGAACGTACGAAAGCAGAACCTTTACCTGGTTTTACGTGTTGGAAATCAATAACTTTCCAAATACCATTATCTACAGAAATAGTTAAACCTGTTTTAAAATCATTAACCGAAATCATTCAGTTTCCTCCTCAATTATACGCTTACTTTAAAATAATAAGGTCTTTCGTGCATTTAGTAAAGACTTCACAACCATTTTCAGTAATTAATATGTCGTCTTCGATACGCACGCCACCAAGACCATCGACATAAATACCTGGTTCAATAGTAACACAGTTATTTACTTGAATTGTACCTTTAGCATTTTTAGATAATAAAGGCCCTTCGTGAATATCCAATCCAATACCATGGCCTAATGAATGTCCAAATTCTTGACAATACCCATGAGCGTCAATATAATCTCTAGATAAAGCATCAGCTTCTTGAACAGTCATCCCTGGCTTAATTTCATTAATTGCTTTAATTTGAGACTCAAGAACAATATTATATATTTCTTTCATTTTAGGATCAGGTTCACCTATAGCGAAGGTTCTAGTAATATCAGAACAATATCCCTCATAATAAGCCCCAAAGTCTAATGTAATCATATCGCCTTGCTCAATAACTTTATCACTTGCTACTCCATGAGGGAGCGCGCCTCTGTAGCCTGAAGCTACTATCGTGTCAAATGAAGGACCTTCAGCACCTAAATGCAGCATTTTACTTTCAAGTAGTGCTTTCAATTCTTTTTCAGTCATACCGGCTTTTGCCACTTCTAAGATATAGTTGTATGTATCGTCCACTATTTTAGCAGCATATTTAATTTTCTCAATTTCTTCAGGAGATTTAATTTGTCTAATCTCTTCAATTACTTCGCCAATACTAATGAGAGTTGCAGATGTTTTATTAAGAGATTGATATGTATCATAACTTATTAAATGACCTTCAAACCCAACACGTTGTAAATTAAGCTTAGTAATAATCGATTTAATTTCGTCAATTAAACCCTCGCTTCTATTAACTATTTCAAAATTAGTAGCTTGATTTGTTGCTTGCTCAATATAACGGAAATCAGTAATTAGTTGGTTTTGAGTCGATGTAATTACTAAAGCGCCACTAGTTCCCGTAAAACCTGAAAGATATCTTCTATTGTAATCTGATAAAATTACAATCGCATCAAGATTTTGCTGTTTAAGTATTTCGCGAACTTTAGTTAATTTATCCATAAAAATCACTCCTAGTATAACATTTGTACATTTTCCCTATTTACTTTAAAATAATAGCATACTTATTTTAGAAATAAAGAGATTTTGATTTAGGGAGATTTACATGAAAAAATTAATAGCCATTTTAGGAGCCTCTTGTTTATTGGTTGGTTGTGGGTCACAAAATTTAGGCCCTTTAGAAGAAAAAACTACTAAATTAAGAGATGAGAATCATAATTTGAAGTTAGATATACAGCAACTAAATCAAGATATTAGTAACCAAAAATCTCAAGTTGAGGCTTTAAATCAAGATAAGAAGAATGTATCTAAAACTGTTGATAATAAAAAGCAAGCTAGGTTTTTAGAAGCATCATCACAATATTATCAAGATATTGTTAAAATTATTGGTAATTATAATCAAATTGATTTAAGTAAGAAAAAGAAAGAGGACAAAGAGCAAAATTTAGAAAAGCTCAATACTATCTCGAACGATATTGACGATGCATATAGTAAGTATAAAGGTTCTATTTCAACTAATGAGATGAGTGACAATAATAAAAAAGAAGATAAAAATATCCGACAAATTAATAAAGATATTCAATCAGCATTTAAGGATATCAAAAATGGATATGAAAATAATAATAAGAATAAGTTAAATCAAGGACGTACTAAATTATCACAGATAAACATGTCTAGTAGTTCGTAAATTAGGAGTTTCAAATTTGAAAAATGTAATATTTTATTTTGTTTTAGCTATAGCAGCCATTGGTTTATTATTAAATCTGAATATGTTTTTAATGTCATTTGCTAAAACTATTTTCACCTTAATTATTATAGCTATTATTATTTATTTAATTTATTATTTCTTCTTCTTAACTGAAGAACAAAGAAAGTATA